>JAVBJR010000990.1:0-2871 GCA_031546965.1 Dysgonomonas sp. | reverse complement strand
GAATAGGGGATTGAATAGGAAAGCAGGTATCGGCTATCAAAATTAATAAACATGTTAATGCACGTGACCGTCATGGTTTTCATATTGCTATATATTTTTAACCGTTCGATTTACAAGTACAGTTCAAATGTGAAAGTTGTATAGCACCTTTGGGTCAGTGTGTTATTAGACGTTGTTTCAATGTCATTTGAAATGCTAGCGAATTTATAGGAATTTATTCCCACAAGGGAAAAGTAATGCCGTGTGCCTTGCAGGGAATGAAATTGACAGATTTCACGTGCCTCGCTATTGACTGAAATACAAAAGAAAAATGGCGTCCTTGTTGTTGATATCTAGGCAACAGCCAATAGGATTGCACGATTATCCACATTACGGCCTCCATATTGGCAATGGGACACAACTACTGAAATTGGTCAATTGGTTCTTGATCACGTGCGTACAATACTGTTGCATTCACATTCTACCGTGAATCTCTGCTCTGCTAAATAAATTGTCAGTTGATATGCACGTTTAGTCCAATGGCTGGAATTTATAATTTATTGTTGCAATGTCGTGACATGATTTAAAAGTATGCATACGTAATGAGTCAACGAACCTATGCAAACGTCATAAATTTTGCGCAATGCCAAAAATATGTTATGACATGTGTAATGCTTATTTCGGCATTCTGTAAACAACACTTCATTTTTTTTAGATTAAAGTTTGGCTTACCTGCAAGGCACACAGCATTACCTCTTCCCTTCGGGAAGTACATTCCTGTAAATTCTCCAGCATTTCAAATGACATTGAAACAACGTTTAACACACTGATCCAAAGGAGCTCTACAACTTTCAAGTTTCAACTGTATTTGTAAATTGAGCGGTTAAAAAGATAACAATATTTGAAGCCGATGATGGTCATGCGCAACACGTTGTTTGGATAGCCCATACAATGGAACCTCACATTACGAGTACCTTATTTTACGAGGATTTTGCAAGACAAGCAAAAGTTTTGAGAAAGTTTGACTGAGTTTCCATTATTTCTTATGGGGAAATTTGCTTTGCCCTACGAGTGTTTTGGATTACGAGCATGTTTCCGAAACGAATCATTCTCGTAATTCGAGTACCTGCTTTCCTATTCAATCCCCTATTCAAAGATGATAAATGTTTACATATTTAAATATATTTAGAGAAAGACCGGACTTTTGCATTACCCTGTACAGTAAAACCTGTCTAAAGTGATATTGCTGGTACCAACGTAGGATATCACTTCTGACAGGTTATCATTTTAGGCAAGCGTATTTGCAAAATGTACGTGCTGTAGGGATCCCTTATATACTGAGCACCGTCGGTAGCCTTGCAAACCCAGGGCCCTGAACGTCCATTTTGAAACTTGTGGCCATGAACGCATTTTGATAATGGTATTTTAGATCTTTATAGATCCTTATAACAATTTTTTTAACCTAACCTAACCTGACCGAACCTTACCCAAATTAATCTAAATTAACTATAAAGGTTATGGAACAGCGATGTATATTGCGATATGCGCTTGCACCTGGGTTTGCGAGGCTGTGATCCCTATCGCGCCTACATTTTGTAAATCAGCTTTAGGCAAGTACAATTGTGGCCAAAAGTATTGTCGCGTCCTGTGGGCTCCTGGAAATACAATAGGGAAAGTCATGGGTTAGAGTCATTTTCTCCTTGGCCGAAGGGGTGTTATAAAGGTGCATTTACATGGGCGAGCGATTTTGAAAATCGCCCGCTTTCCATGATGATCGGACGCCCATGTATTTGCCCTTTTTGTATTTTCATGCCAGCTTAAATTAGTTTTTCATGCAACAAAATGCGCGTTTTCTCTTCCCAAGCGAATCTGGTGTGAGCAGAAAGAGCAAACACGCATTTTGTCACATGAAAAACTAATTTCAGCTGGAATGAAAATACAAAAAGGGGCAAATACATGGGCGTCCGATCATCATGGAAAGCGGGCGATTTTCAAAATCGCTCGCCCATGTAAATGCACCTTTAGGCTCAGTGAGGACTCAGTTACAGGTGCATGCTGCCCCTCCCTCACACTAACACCCCTCTGGCCAAGGAGAAAATGACTCTGACCCATGTCCTTCCCTATTAAAATCGTGACCCCTGGCCGGACTCTAGTAGCAACTACAGTAATAACAGTGCCCCTAAGTACACACCCCCTGAAATATGGGACTGGTCTATTCATCTGTGTAAGGGGCAAGGTGCAATAACTTTGGTAACTATAACGTGAACACCCTTCACATCTGCAATGCAGCTTGCCCCTTACATAAATGAATAGACCAGTCCCATAGTTTTGGGGGCGCTGTTATTCAGTTGTATTTCCAGGAGCACACTGAACGCGACAATACTTTTGGACAGTGTTGTACAATACAATACTGTACAATACAATACAATATGTCAGGCAACAACAGGCTCTTGGCCCAAATAGGTTGTCCCTGTCCCTTATACACTAGCAAGAGTGTACGAGTGTATACACTCTCGATATTAAAATGTATGCGACCCGAGTTGGGACCAAGTCGTGTTATCACTTTAGACAGTATCACTTTAGACAGGTTCTACTGTAATGGGAGTAGTTCCAGTGTGCCCTATAATTGAGACAGCACTGCGCATAGTGCCACTATTCCAGGGCCTGAGTGCTACTACTGGCGCGTACTAACAACTAGATATAGCTCATTGAACCGCTGTCCGCGTCCATCTTGGATCTAGCATGACATGATACCGCAGCTGGGGAAACCGATATAACTTGTCACATTTAATCACCGAAGCCAGAAGTAGGAATATCCCTTTTTATAGTTTCCCTATAAACCCACATTCAACATTTGGCCCGTCCTTGTGCCCCACCCACTAGACATCAATC
>JAVBJR010000565.1:0-3309 GCA_031546965.1 Dysgonomonas sp. | reverse complement strand
CCGCAGCGATGCATGACGGATCTTCATCATCGCCGCAGACTTCATTTCCATCATCAGCGCACGGTACATCACTTACATCACTCGTCAAGTCATCGGCTCTTTGCCGCAGTTCATGATATTCCAGCAAATAAGCAAGCAGCTCATTTGAATCTGCTTTTTCCTCATTGGTTACATTTTCCTCGTATGTCACGCGTGATGTAATTGGCAATGTATGAAGCTTTTCCACGGCCAAGAGTACGGACAGTAAGACACTCAGGTAGGTTTCACTCTGCTGGGTGTGCAGTGAATCCAAACAATGCAGAACCTGCGCAATGTAAATTAAAGTTATAATGCTAATAATTGAATTTTAACTGCAATTAAATTCTAAATAAATTCTAATAATTGTAATTAAATTCTAAATAAATTCTAAACAAATTCTAATTAAATTCTAATAAATTCTAAACAAATTCTAAATAAATTCTAATTGTTATTAAATTATAATAAATTCTAAATAAATGCTAATAAATTCTAATTAAATTCTAATAAATTCTAAATATATTCTAAATAAATTCTAATAATTGTAATTAAATTCTAAATAAATTCTAAACAAATTCTAATTAAATTCTAATAATTGTAATTCAATTCTAATAAATTCTAACAAATTCTAATAAACTCTAAATATATTCTAATAAATTCTAAATAAATTCTAATAATTGTCATTAAATTCTAATAATTGTAATTAAATTCTAATAAATTCTAAACATATTCTAAATAAATTCTAATAATTGTAATTAAATTCTAATAAATTCTAAACAAATTCTAAATAAATTCTAAATAATTGTAATTGAATTCTAATAAATTCTAAACAAATTCTAAATGAATTCCAACAATTGTAATTAAATTCTAAAAAATTCTTAACATATTCTAAATAAATTCTAATAATTGTAATTAAATTCTAATAAATTCTAAACAAATTCTAAATAAATTCTAAATAAATGCTAATAAATTCTAATTAAATTCTAATTAAATTCTAATAAATTCTAAATAAATTCTAATAATTGTAATTAAATTCTAATAAATTATAATAATTCTAAATAAATTCTAATAATTGTAATTCAATTCTAATAAATTCTAACAAATTCTAATAAACTCTAAATATATTCTAATAAATTCTAAATAAATTCTAAATAAATTCTAATAATTGTAATTCAATTCTAATAAATTCTAAACAAATTGTAAATAAATTCTAATAATTGTAATTAAATTCTAATAAATTCTAAACAAATTGTAAATAAATTCTAATAATTGTAATTAAATTCTAATAAATTCTAAACATATTCTAAATAAATTCTAATAATTGTAATTAAATTCTAAATAAATTCCAACAATAGTAATTAAATTCTAAAAAATTTAAACAAATTCTAAACATGTTTTAAACAAATTCTAATTGTAATAAAATTCTAATAAATTATAAATATATTCTAATAATTGTAATTAAATTCTAATAAATTATAATAATTCTAAATAAATTCTAATAATTGTAATTAAATTCTATTAAATTGTAATTAAATTCTAAAAAATTCTAATAAATTCTAATTGTAATTAAATTCTAATAAATTCTAAATAAATTCTAATAAATTCTAATTAAATTCTAATAAATTCTAAATATATTCTAAATAAATTCTAATTGTAATTAAATTCTAAAAAAATTTAAACAAATTCTAATAAACTCTAAATATATTCTAAATAAATTCTAATTGTAATTAATTCCAATAAATTGTAATTAAATTCTAATAAATTCTAATTATATTCTAAACAAATTCTAATAAATTCTAATTGTAATTAAATTCCAATAAATTCTAAATAAATTGTAATTAAATTCTCATAAATTCTAAATATATTCCAAACAAATTCTAATAAATTGTAATAAATTCTAAAAAAGTCTATAATATATTCTAAATACATTTTAAATATATTCTAAATGAACTCTAATAAATTCGAAATATATTCTAAACAAATTCTATTATATATTCTAAATTCTTGATAAATCACAAATAAATTAAATTGTAAATAAATTCTAAAAACTCTACATTAATTTCAATAAATTTCAATTAAAATTCTAAATTCTAAATATATTCTCAATAAATACTAAATACATACATTCTAATAAATACTAAATTCTAGATAAATTCTAATGAAATTTAAAGCAACAAAACGCTTACATCATCAACCGTGACCAAAGCGTTCGGTACGAGTTGATCACCGCCAATCCGCAAAGCGGCTTTGAAGACTTTCAGCGGCGAAGGACTTTGCGGTACGTAACGTAACTTGACGAAAACCTTATTGAACAACTCGTCACTGTTGTCCCGCAACATTTCTGCCACAGATCTGAAACAATACTTCAATTAATACCGTAAAAAATGTAACCGCGATTCAAAACTTACTCGTAACCGCAAGCAGCGCGTAACGTAGAAAGCGTGATGTAAGCCGCTTGGCAAACAGCCGCTGAGTGATCTTCAACCTTTTCCAGTATTGGGTATAAAACTTTGCGGAGAAGAGTCCGGAATTTCACACCCAAAACCTTGTTCCATTACAAACAATTCAAAACATTAAATGTAATTAGGATTTTGATAAACGTTAAAATCACAGTGTTATAATAAATGCAGAAGTCCAACGCGTCACTATAGACCCTTTTCAGAGCCTTCCAACTCGTGGAAAATGTTAGAAAAGTGGAAAAATGGCGTCCTCATTGGGGATAACTGCTTTTCTAATAATAAGAATAAAAGAAAATGGCGTCCTTAAAGAGGATAATGTGTTTTCTACCAATTAAAATGGAAAATGTTTAAAAAATGGCGTCTTTATAAAGGATAACATTTTTAATGCATAAAGATGGAACAATGGCGTCCATATAGAGGATAACGTGTTTTCTACCCATTAGGATGAAACAAAATGGCGTCCTTATAGAGGATAACTTGTTTTCTACTAATCAAAATGGAAAAATGGCGTCTTTATAGAGGATAACGTGTTTTCTGCCAATCAGGATGAAGCAAAATGGCGTCCTTATAGAGGATAACGTCTTTTCTACAGTCAGGGGCGGATCTACCATTGGTTCCACTGAGTTCCGGAACTCAGTTGACTTTTCGACTATTTTTTATATTTTTCCGCACTCTCCTCAAATATAAAATACATATACTATCATTTTGGTGGGTTTTCTGAACTGGTGAAACTCACTGGAAGTATGTAGTTCAAGGAATGATTTATACAGTGAAATCCGTTTATAAGCACTCCGGTTAAAAGAACCATCCTGATATAATGAACAATTTTCTCGGT
>JAVBJR010000105.1:0-6281 GCA_031546965.1 Dysgonomonas sp. | reverse complement strand
GTTGATACACTTACGATACAGTTAACACTGTATAAACGGAAGTTCAATACTTTGATAATTTTTGGTGCTTATGATCGCTTGCACACTCCAGGTATTTTATTAGAAAAGGCTTGTTCATAAATTACGTAACGCCGAAAGGGAGGAGGGGGTTCATGAATCATTATGTTACAGGTGCAAAGGGGAGGGGGGATGAGGAGTGAAAAACGTAACGCTTGCAAGATTTTGGCTGCGTCCTAAAAGTTGCGTGATTTTGCAGTTGGTTCGCTCATTCGCACATTCAATTGCACTCGAACGCGATTGGCATCCTTGCCAGGACCAACTGCGAAACCACGCCCCTTTTAGGACGGTTTTCATTCAGCGCTTCCTATTTTAACTTTCTATAGTTTAATTTTGCGCACAACATATAAATTATTTTTTGGGCTGACTGTCCCTCTAAGTCAGACTTCAGTCACACCACTACTCCTGATAGTTCTGAGGCTGCAAAAATGGCTGAACCTGAAATTTTGAATTGAACGTTATGTTATGGAGGGGGGAAGTGAATTTGTTACAAAGCGTTATATAGGGGGGAGGGGGTTCAAAATCTTGAAAAAAGGCGTTACATAATTTATGGACGAGCCCAAAGCAGAAGCGACAGGTCCGGGTTTTTCATACCCCAAGAAGTACCAGTTCCCCGCATTTTCCACCAGCCCGCAGACAACCTGTCTGTAATCATCGTACACCCTGCATGAAATAATTTTATTAGCAACAACTCCAATTGCAAACTCGTTTGAAGGAGTTTGGTTCGTGGCGGCCATCTTGTTTCCAAGATGGCGGCCAACCAGTTTGGAAACATGAACATTCCGCACGAAATGGGTTTCTGATCAACCGTTCCAAATTTGAACTCGTTTGAAGAAGTTTGGTGTGTGGCGGCCATCTTGTTTCCAAGATGGCGGCCAACCAGTTTGGAAACATGAACATTCCGCACGAAATGGGTTTCTGATCAACCGTTCCAAATTTGAACTCGTTTGAAGAAGTTTGGTGCGTGGCGGCCATCTTGTTTCCAAGATGGCGGCCAACCAGTTTGGAAACATGAACATTCCGTACGAAATGGGTTTCTGATCAACCGTTCCAAATTTGGACTAGTTTGAAGAAGTATGGTTTTTTATTATATTTATTTGGAAATTTATGAGTTTTCAATGGGCAGCACTATTGCGGTGGCGTCATATTGGTGGCGTCACGACGGTGGCGGCACGTTAATAAGTGGCGCCACCTGGATGGAAAACAGCGGTACTTCACCCTGCGTTTAGTCCCACCTTAATAATACGATTGGGTAATCTCCGCATAAATTTATTAATTTCAAAGGATTCTCGAACATTCAGTCTATAAAAGTTGTTTTCAAGGGCAATGACCTTTAAACTGGATTTTCCTGGATCATGTCCTTGTTCAAATAAATGTGAAGCAAAATTGGATTTATCCGGAAAATTTAAATGTTCATTCATTCTAACTTCAAATGACCTTCTAGTCTGGCCAATATAATATTTATCACAATCTCCGCAATCAATCCTATATACTCCAGATTTTTGGAGCAAATCAATTTTATCCTTCAAATTCGGTACCTTTGAACCAATAGTATTCTTGGTGGAAAAACCAGTCATTATCCCCCATTTCTTTAATTGTCGCGCAATGGTCAAATTTACATTATTAAAAGGTAAACTTTTAAAAGTTCTTTTTTCTTGTTTATCTCCTCCCTATAAAGTTGTCACCAATTTCGTTTGCAGATCATTTTTAATCCTTTGAAATATACAATTAACATTATTTGGTTCCAGATGGTTTTCCAAGCAACATTTCCGCAAAAAATTTAATTTGTTCAAAGTTTTTTCTTCATTTAACTTAAATCTAAAAAACCTTTGAATACTACTATTAATGAATGCCAATTTATGACTTACTGGATGTGCAGAAAAACCATCAATATACCGTGAGCAAACAGTAGGTTTTCTATAAATATCAAAAAAGAAGCCATTATTCTGGCATTCAATCAAGACATCAAGAAAAGGAAGCCGCTTTTGAATTTCAGTTTCAACAGTAAACTGAATTCTATTGTTAATAGAATTCAATTTCTTCAACATTTGTGCAAAACCTCTATCAGTGAGATCATGGAGAATAAAAATATCATCAACATACCGTCTCCACCATTTCAGCCCAGGAAACATGTCTAAAATATGTTTTTCAAATATTTACATATACAAATTTGCTAAGATGGGCGCTATGGGCGACCCCATAGCCAATCCATCAGTTTGCTGGAAAATCTTCCCATCAAAGGTGAAAAAAATCTGGTTATTCACAAGACACAGTAAACAAATTACCTCCTTAGCTAAGGCAGAACTGTAACGATTTTCAACAATCAATTCTTCAACAATAGGATACACTTCCTCCAGAGGTATACTGGGATATAAAGCGACTACGTCCAAAGATGCCATTTTCAAATTATTACAATTTATTTGTCTAGAGCTCAAATCAGTTAATTTATCCACAAATTCAGTGGAATCCTTCAGATGACAAGGATTAGAACGCTTCAAACCCGTTAGAAATTTATTTAAAATTTGCGCCAAATTATAACAAGAAGTATCAACCCCTGACACGATAGGTCTCACCGGACAATTCGATCTATGAATTTTAGGGATGCCATATAAACGTGCCAATTTAGGGTTGCTCAAACATAGCGACTGACTCCTAAAATCCCTAAGAAAAAACTCCTTAATAGATTTTAAGGCAGTCTTAAAATCATCAGCTAAACGCTTGATCAATTTCTTCTGTTGAATATCCACGGGCACAATGTCTGCTGTTCTCAAATAATCATTGCATTTCTGGACATAGTCACATTTCTTCAAAATCACACACCCATTATTCTTATCACTTTTCAAGACCACCAATTCTTTAGTATTCAATTCCTCCTGCATCACTTTCAATTTTTTAGTCCAACCCAAATGTTTAGTTTTCTTACACTTTCTACCAGCTCTCTGCAAAATGTGGATAACATCACTACTGTAGTAGCCACCAGAGTCCGGCCAAGGTCTCAAATTTTAATAGCGAAGGAAATGGGTTGGGGTCATTTTCTCCTTGGCCTAAGGGGTGTTAGGCTCGGGGAAGACTCAGTTACAGGTGCGTGCATGCTACCCCTCTCAGCGTAACACCCCTCTGGCCAAGAAGAAAATGACCCCAACCCATTTCCTTCGCTATTAAAATTTGTGACCTTGGCCGGACTCTGGTGGCAACTACAGTAATGATGTCATCCTTCACATTCCCTGCAATTCTACTCGAGGACAAACTACTTTCCACATCCACAACTACGTCTTCGAGATTAATACGCTGATTAATATTAAATTTCAAACCCAGGTTTAAAATTTCTAAGGTCCCATTGCTCACTTCAATTCCACTCAAATTATTCACAAAAGGAAAGGTAATTTGTTTTCTCAATTTTACCAGTTACAGTGATACCAGTACGTTGCTTCCCAATTCTTTTAACCATGACCACACTGCCAGTCTTTCAATTTTTGAAGTTTTTGATTGTGCGACCTACTCCACTCATCATTCAAACGATCACAGTAAGCAGTTGTAGAGGAATCCAAATAATCCCATTCAAAAGTATTCAATTTCTTGCTTAAGCCCAAGTGTAGGCTATAACATTGTTTCTCAATTTTATCCAACTTCCCAAACCTTTCTTTGAGTTCCTCTCGCAACCATACTTGTTTAAAAATACCCAAAGCTTTCAATGCAGGACCAGTGCGATGTAACAACGGTAATCTCATAAAATTCGGAAACACTTGTGCAGTTTTACAAGTTAATAAAAAACGAACATGACTCTTAATTCGTGCTCTCTTCTGTCGAAATTGGGTTAAGGACCTCCACAAGCTCGGATCAGCAAAGTTAAAATTCATCATCGGAGGATATGATGATCAAGTTCAATATATCAGTTGATTCTTTGAAGTTCCAGAACTTGATTTTAAGTGGAAATATAATTTAACAATATTATTGGAATGTTTATTTTAAAAATGATTTTTTTTTCCACATTTCAAAAACGATTTCTATGTATATGTTACCTCCCATAATTTTATTATCACAGCTGTGATACATGTGATTAATAAACAATGTGTTGAATGCTTAACTTTTCAATTTTTTTTACAGAAAAAATAATAACATGTGTGCGGACCATGTAAAATATTGATCAGAAATTATTTTAACCAATTTTTTTGGGCCAAACTCGTACTGGGAAGGTGTTTACTTTGCTTAGCTTCTTATTTTCAGTGTTGGGGCAAACTAACCCCGACTTGTTGGGTGGGATTGGCCCACACTTTAGCTTTTAAAAAGTTACTAAAACATTTCAAATATTTTTTTTATACCAGAAATGTGTTCAGGACCCCATCTTTGATCTTTTCAGAAATTCTTTTAAAAATTAGACAATTTTTAGATGATTTATAGGAGAAAATGTGTAAAAAGTGAGCCAAAGTTACCCCATTTTACGGTATTCATATACTAGTGGAAACGCCATGTTTAGTTCTTAGGGTTGCAAAATATATTTTAAGAATAAGAATTAACCTATCCATTGCATCAGAAAAATGACAATTTCATGTAACTCAGCAGTGCGACATGCAATCATACAACATTAAAGTAAACTGTTATTACCGCTTATGTTTCAGATTTGAACATGCTGCTTTTTGGCAACATTTGTAAATATGTGAACAATTATGAACTATGTCAATTGTTATTAAGTTTTCATATTGGGTATTTGGAAAACAGTGCTAAAGACTCAAAATAATAATTTCATCACCTGTTTCAAACATTGACAAATAATTATTTTGAAACAATACCACTTATAATGCAGAGCCTTACATCTCAAAACCAATTACAGTCAGCTTTTTTTTTCAAATAATACTCAATATTTAATCAATACGATTTTTTTGTTGTTTTTTTTTATCAGGAAATACTTAGTAAATAACGCATCTCGCACCATAAATTGAACATCTAAGTCCATTGGGAACTACCGGAGCTTGGCATAGGACACATCTCCAATTAAGGGATGCTGAAGTCACTTTCAATTCAGATTGTCATTTGGCATATGCATCTGAAGTCCTGGTTACAGTTCTCAAATTCTTCACTTTGATTTGGACAAGGCATATATCACAATTGTTGCAGAATGATCACACGAGAGCGTCACAATTCTTTAATGATATTTGCATTAGTCACAATCCAGATACGGCAAGGCTCATCAATCATTTCTTGTGGATATCCGTAGCAGGAAACCATGTGAGCTCAAAGATGATGATGCACTAACTTCCTTGTAGCAAACACCACTTATCAGTACATCGTAGTATTTGTTTTGCACGCACTGTAGCGACTGCTTTCATATCTTCGTCGAAATTCAGCAATTGTTTTATGCCCAATGTGAATATCCTTCCAGTTAGTTTATGGTACAGACCATGCAGATATTCACGGAGAAATAACACTTTGTTCCAGAGGACACAATGATCGCATTTCTCGTCTGGAGTTTTGCGAGTACATTTAAGCACATCTTCAGTGTTGTAACATCATAATGCAGATGTAAGCTGATTTGCAATCCACACAATTCTTTTACTTTAGTTGTTATATGGACCAAAGACACCATCAACAGATGCACATCTTTGTCATCTACTGTAACCGTGCGTTGTATTTCAGTCCATCAGCATCACGGCCAAACCGCACACACTTTAATGACGCACAAGTCTCCATTCACTGATCACATTGGTCCATCAAAAATTCCCATTTTCTCATTCATTTGCATCCCTATTTGGAAGCAGGATGTTCAAATATGGTGCAAGGTCGTGTTAGCAATAAGTTACCAAAATGGCTTGTATTCATTAAAAAAAAACAATTTCCATTATACATATCAATATATACTGTATATACAGGGTGTCCAGAAAGTCTGGTCTTTTTTTCCTATTTTTTACCAAATAAAAAAGACCAGACTTTCCGGACACCCTGTATATATATCAGTGATTATAAAGATATAAAATTTAGAAGACATTACCGTTTGCAACAGGATCAGAAAAATTATTTGTGCAGGAGGAAGCAATATCTATTTATATGTGCATGTAAGATGCGTGTAATTTGTAAATGCATTAAGGAAATTTATTATGTTATGTATGTTGCCAATCATGCATGCTCATTTCCTAACAAAGCTTGATGGACTCAAATTCCAATACTAATACAAATTCTTACAATTGTGTATAGTCACACTATCTCATTTCTGGAATCAGAACATGAAATTG
>JAVBJR010000560.1:0-2904 GCA_031546965.1 Dysgonomonas sp. | reverse complement strand
TCCGAGACACATCAAAATGTGCATCGCTCGTAAAAATCTGCTCCAGTTTCAGAGAGTGCCACAGAAACATGAAATATATGGATAAAGAAACGTGTTCGAAATGCGTTCACAGCCACAGTTTCGTGAAAAATTCAGGTGAATCCACAATTTGAATTATAATAAAGTTACACTCTCCATCCAGCACTTAAATTTAGAATATTTCTCTCATGTTTTTTTTCCGTACATTCAACTTCCACGCCAAGTCAATCAAGATATGAAAACCCAAATAAAGCCAACCCTTTTTATTACGTAATACCTTTAAAGCAGGGCTTTATAGTTGTTTTCCTAGAGAGCAGCAGGTGCTGTGTAAATTGTAATTGTATTTTGATCATTAGGTGATTGGGCTATGGAGGTAACATTGGATATTGCTTTTATAAACTCCTGAGTGCATGAGTGCTCTCATAGCAGAGGTTACATCAGGGTTAGCAGTAATAGAGAAGCTCCTTGAAATGTTATATCAGGTTATGTATGATGTGCAATAGTTAAGACATGTCCTATTCTTGCAGCAAATCAAATTTAAGCGAAAGTTCAAAAAATGAATTTTAAAGGTGACCGTACATGGCAATTTTCGACATTTTTATTCCCCTTGGAAAGGGTTACAAACCAATGGTATAGTTATTTATGCACGACTCAATATTTATTTCATAATTGTTTGACGATCGCTTCAATTTTTAAACCTGCTTCGAAAAATGGTCAAAAACACAATTTCGCCACCCAGGCACCCAAGCGTCAAACATGTCGTCATCATTGGCAAACCATCGGTGCCAATAAGCAAACCTCCCACCGATCCATTGAAAAATGTTGGCTTCGAATACGACTCGATCGTGTTCGAGTTCCTGAAGCTAACGGGTTTTATAAACCCTCTGGCAATTCAAATATGGATTGCCTGATCTGAATTAGACAGGATAACAACGAATAAAGCATTCGGTAGGCATTTTGGAAATCGTAACGACTTTTAGGATTATTAATCAGGTTGGCATCCAGGACGGCGTTTTAATCAACACAGGCTTGCCATACCAGCGGCGCCAAATTCAAATTCGCTTAAATTTCGGAATTTTATGCCGTTAGTTAAAAATGTTTCTGAGCAGTTCTCTTCTATCACTTGAATATTTATTTGGTTTACTACAATATGATAGTTTTTCCAGGGTACCTTACAAAACCTTGTCTGGTCACCTTTAAGACTGGAAAACCAGTAATAGAGGCATCACAACAATTCAATGTCGCACGTGCGACAGAGTACTCTACATCTACACCCTGTGATTCAACAGATACATTCTCTTTAGATTATTTTAAGTAAGGATACATCCTTATTATTATTAAATTTGGTACAAATGTTGAAAATAATCTAATCTACATTTTGGTTATTTCAGAAGGTGCTCAAAATGTCCGCCACTAGCTGCAAAAAATATACACAGTCGGGTGTGCCACTTTCTCTCTGACACATCAATTGTGCACCGTTCCAGTTCATCCCATGCTGAATTATCCGCTCTTCTTAGCTTATCCACGTTGTGAATTTCTTTTGATGGACATTCTCTTGTAAAATGCCCCAAATCACGTAGAATCACTGGGTTAAGATCCAGTCTAACTAATCATGAAGGCTATTTTTGACCGATTTACCAAACACATAAAAAGGAATGGAGTATTTGGCATCACAGTATTAATTTCTCCTCTATAATGTTACTGCTTGTGTCATTAATCTAATTTTCAGAGACATCAAAAGATGTTTTCACAAAATTTTCATTGGTTTGGTTTTGTTATGTTGTATAGCTTGCCAGAATGTCCAATCCCAATTTACATTGGTTATGGAAGAAAACAACCTTAGAAATATTTATAAACATTATAGTGTTAGTAATGAAGTTATAAATATTTAGGTGCAATTATCATTAAGAATTGAAAATCCTAGTCTTACTTACACCCTTAACATCTTCTTCAATCACCATACACATATTATATTCTGAAAGGTGGGAACACGTTTCGGACCACCATATAGCTTAGGCACATTTCTAATTCTGATTTTGAACTATAGCTATAGCAGTTTGGAAAGAATGACATCAAAGCATGCATATGGAAGGAACATTGAACAAAAATACTTGCTTGGATATTGTCAAGTGAAATTCATCGCAAAGATTTATTAGAACCCCTTAACCCCTTTTCAGTCCTCAATAAATACAAACAGTATACTCTGAATTGAAGCTAAACATAAAGCTTGAGCAGAATTCAGTTTGAAAATTAAATCAGAATCTTAAAAAGTTAGTTAAAAAATTATAATTTAAATTGCGCACATTTTTGTAATAATTCCCACTTATGTATAGAATAATGAGGTTTTTCCTTTATGTTTCAAAACTTTTACAGTTTTAGTAAATCATAATTCAAAAGACCCGAAGACCCTCTCTAACAGTAGATTGATCATTTTCAATTCCCTGGATTAACATTAAATTTCCCGAACTGAATACGTATTTTTTATGAAATCTGTAATAATTTCTTCACAGTGTCCCATGGACATTGAAGAACTGTCATTTAAGATCTAAAATATCGAAGAGTTTAAGGTTGCAAGAACGTTGCCTAAGACGTTGAAATATGCGAACAACGTTTTGACTTGGTGATGTACACGCGGTCATAATTAAATTGTAAAAATGGCATGATTTGAGAGCATGCATTTAAATTTATGAATGTCACCTGTACAAGTGAATGAACGAGCTATTATTATACACGGTTGATATAGAGTAAACATTGGCCATTAGTTGACTGCAAATAATATTTAACGAATAGAACTCATTGGAAAACTCTTCACTGAAGTGGATAAAAAATTTAAATCCAAATATGGGTACAGCTGTCAAATAGATTAATTTTATTTTGATAAGCATG
>JAVBJR010001115.1:0-7385 GCA_031546965.1 Dysgonomonas sp. | reverse complement strand
CCTGTGATTACTATTTACCCTGTGAATGGAAAATGATCGAAATACGGCTGCACCATGCAATGTATTTAAAATTATCAAAACCAATAAATTGTACATGGACCCCAACTTCGTCAGTCCTGCCACCTGCATCCAGCTTCTCGCTATTTCCATTGTGCTTCCCATAGGGTTAGATCGCAATTTCGTCAGTGCTGCCACCTACATTCAACATTTTCCGTATCCCCGGTACGGTTCACAAAAACGGGACTTCTTTTAGAAAAAAATTGGTTTATTTCGATAAAATTAACGTAATTGAATTAATTACTATGCAGCTTCAACCGGTTTCAACGAATTAACCTATTATAGCTTTTAGGTTTTAACGAGGGTTTGCGATTTTTATCAACAGGTGGCGCTGTACGGTGTTTTGGAATTTATGGATGAATCCCGTAGGCTTGGATGCGTGGATGAGAGGCTGCAATATGCCATTTTTATTATTTTGCGTTCTGGATTTGTTTATTTAATGTCATCGTTAAAGCCCCTCCTGGCTAACCTCATGTTATCGGGTCCACCATGGGGATATCGCGTTATTGATATCCCCAACGCATATCAACGGTACCAGTGCCAAACGATTGCTAGGGAAATGTACATTGTGTTTGAAGTATCGGAACCTTTCCGTACCGCACCTGTAAGCTATCGTTAAGTCTAATGTCGTACGCTGCCTAACGTTGGCGACACCCGGCCGAAAAACGCTTGATTTCCGAGTGTCGACGCCGCCGGTAGCGATATCCCCAACCATAGCCAACAAAGATAAGGGAGGCCTGTCCGACTGACGCTTCCCCTATTGTTCTGACAATCCATAGCTAACCTATGGGCAATGCTCGCAGCTGCCGCATGAGGGCACTATGTGCGCACTGTAGAATCTCAATGAAACATGCAGTGCCGTACAATATGATGTTCAATCTGATAACATTGTAAGTTAATTGTAAATAATTTTAAAGGTGAACTGACAGCGTTTTGTAGCACCCCATGATATTCAGACTGTAGAAAGATTAGCCCAGTTCAATATCTCAATTTTGTCGATTTTATGGATTATACATAAAAAGATTTTGGATAAGTGAAGAAGATCTGCCAGAAACCAAGTGAAAAGCATCAATAATCCATGAATTTATTCAATGTTACAAATATTGCAGCTTTTAGAAACACTTTATTGCATAAACAGCCAAAAGTGGCGAGTTATATAATCCACATAAACCAAATAATCAGAGATATTGAACTGGGCTAATGATTAAAATTAAAACTATAAGTTAATTTCTTTTCTTTTTTAAAAATTTATTGCAAGTGCTGTGGCCAGGCGCGGCCACAAGTATGCCTCTCTTGCCCAGTTGGGTGACAGGGCGTGGCTTACAGTAGTCCGTTTTCGACCAATCAGAGCAAATCAACCTAATATTTGTGTCAAAAATCTCAAAATGTCCGTTATCTAGACACTTCAGCTTTTGGGATATGATTATTTGTGATTATATTGATCGATTTTCACCAAAAAAATGGGGTGTTACAAAACTGTGTCAGTTCACCTTTAAGTGATGAACCACAACTTTTAAATTAAAATGTTGAAAATGATAAATATTGGAAATATATACAATGAATTACAACTAACATAAAATAAAATAAAACTAAAATGAAATAAAATGAAATACAACTAAAATAAAATAAAACTGAAATAAAATGAAATGAAAATAAAATAAAATAATAAAATAATATACAATAAAATCAAAACTTGTTTACATATGCTTTAAGGTGCCTGTTTCACTGCAGTCAAACTTATATTTGATTACATTGAAAAAGTAATTGTAATAGTTTCTGGCCTCCTAGATTGTATCGTTACCTACAGCTGGGGCCATCTGAAAAGCTGAAACAAGTTGCAGCAAATGCTACAAAACTGGATCATTGTCTGTCTGTCTGTCTGTCCGTCCGTCCGTCCGTCACGATGCATTTCCACAATTTTCATGCTATCGCCTTCAAACCTTCGCAGGGGCACGCGGAATTCCCTAACTCAGGTTGCCGAGGGTCCGGAAACCCCCGACCTCGAATCCTTCTATACATAAAACGCCAAAAAGTTGGTTTTCCATCAATGCTCCATATTTCTCAAAAATGCCTCCTCAATTTCTAAAATATCCAAAAAATGTCAATATTTCAAACAAATACAAAAAATACCTATAGACTGTATATACAGGGTGAGTCAGAAATCTGGTTTGTGCCTGTATTGCCGTAAATAAAGCTTGGAGGCATGCAAACAGACACGACACATATTCAGACGGTCAGGGGACTATCTGACGATGTGCCTATCGTGACCTTGGAACATTCTGTCAAGGTCATTTAAATGCTAACTGTTTTGTTAGGGAAGCTAGGGGGCCGATGTCAAATACAGAAATGATAAGTGCCCTTTTGTGAACGCAATGCAGCAAGCAGAGTAAAATTCGGACAATAAATGCAAGAGTTATGAGGAACATCGTGGATGTTGTGCGGCCCCTGGCAAAAGCTTCCTCTGCAACAGGGAGAGTATGCAAATGCTATCTATGCAAGGAAGCACATATCAATGTATTGGTGGGATTAATGTATGCAGGCTAAATGCCTACAATGAGGTGTCAAGGTTTGAAGTACAACACTACAAATGGCCCCCACTTCGTTACAGGTTTGTATGGAAGCATTGACAAAAATGGCGACATTTACAACACGGGAAATGTGGGAAATGACCATGGTGTATGGTGAATGTCATCAACATTCCCAGGAGGCTGCCCGTGTTTATGCACAGAGATTCTCCAACAGCAGACCAGTAAGTCAGCAAGTACTCGGTCATATCATGCGATGTCTGCAAGCAACATGTTCATTTAACCCACAAAGGCACACTGGTCGTCCAGTGCAGGTAACAAGAGATGCCAATGTTGCAGTTGTGCTTGCATTTTTCATGTTACACCCACACGCTGGTACCAGTGCTGCTGCTGCCTGCAGAATCTCACAATCATCTGTTGTACGAGTGTTGCACAGATTCCATTACCACAATTTCCACATACATTTGCATCAGGCATTGCGACCAGGGGATCATTGTCAGCAGGTGGACTTTTGCAATTGGATATTGAATGCCATTGATGATCAGCGAGACTTTTTGAAGCACATTTTGTGGATTGACGATTCCCAGTTCACACGTGATGGGATTGTGAATATTCAAAATGCCCATTATTGGTCACCAGTTAACCCACACTGGATGCGCGAAATCGCACACCAGGTTCGATGGCACATTAATGTGTGGTGTGGCATCATCAATACGACAGTTGTTGGGCCAGTATTTTATGAGGGCACAATTACTGCACAAAGCTATCTGCAACTGCTGACAATTGATGTAGACGATTTCATTGATGATGCCATACCTTTGCAAGCTTTGCCGAGGCTGTGGCTGCAACAGGATGGTGCACCTCTGCACTACGTAAGTGCTGTTGTGGAGTACCTAAATGAACAGTTCCCAGACCGCTGGATAGGACGTGGGGGAACCAGTAGCAAGGCCACCCCGTTCTCCTGATTTGACCCCACTGGATTTCTTCTTATGGTCATACTTAAAGTCCAGAGTGTATGAGACACCACCACATGACATACAAGACCTACAGCACTGAATTTTAGCGGCGTGCGCAGAAATAACACAGCAAATGCTACTCAACGTTCATGCACATTTCACAAGGGCATGCATTGTTGTCAACGGCAAGCACTTTGAACATTTCATTTAATTTGTACATTGCTTTTGTGTTCAATTTAGAACAAAAGCCCCTTTATTGAATACATTATCATTGTGCTCTGTTTTTGCATGTTATTAATGTGTGCCATAAATTAATGCGTAACTTACAGGAGTGCAAGTATGTGCTTCCCTGCGTAGCATTTGCGCACTCTTCCTGTTGCAGAGGAAGCTTTTGCCAGAGGCCGCACAACATCCACGTTGTTCCTCATAAGTCTTGCATTTATTATCCGAATTTCACTCTGTTTGCTGCATTCTGTTCACAAAAGGGCACTTATCACTTCTGTAATTGACATCGGCCCCCTGTGGTCCCTAACAAAAGAGTTAGCATTCGAATGACCTTGACAGAATGCTCCAAGGTCACCGATGGACACATTGTCAGATGGCCCCTGGGCGTCAGAATACGTGTTATGTTTGTTTGCATTCTTCCAAGCTTCATTTACAGCAATACAGGCACGAACCACATTTCTGACTCACCCTGTATACAATCAAACCTCGTTAATTCGTCGCCGGTGGGACTAAAATTTCAGACAAATTACGCGGAGTGATGATTTAAGCAGATTATTTTAACATGTAAGTCTATGAAGATTGGACTTTAAATTTTGACGACTTATCCAGGTGTCTAATTAACGAGGTTTGACTGTATATATGTGTAGAAATTGTGATGGCATATACAACCAAGGAGTTGATCCGACAATACTCTTTAAGGCGGAATATTGCAACGGGCAGCGGGTAGCTGTCTAATGAACATGGTAGTCATCAAGTAGGAAACATTGAAGGCCAGAAAACATAACAAACACCAGTAAATAAGACCTAATAGACTAATAGACGCTCTTTAATTTTAGCTTTTGTTGGTTTGTGTTTCACAGAAACTTGGCAACAAATTTGCAAATATTAACAATTTTTGTCTACTTTCTGTGAAACGCACAGAAACCAACAAACACTCTAATTAAAGAGAGTCTTCTGATGAATTAGGTCTAATTTAATGGTGTTTATTACGTTTTCTGACCGTCAACAGGACTCATTTAACTGATATCATGTACACAAACGGAAAATACTGTTGAACTAGGCATCTACCCGCCGTTCAGGCGAGATTCTGTCTTAACAGCAAAAAAGAAAATAGTTTGTGTACTTTTTAAGAACAATTTCAGCAACACATAGCTATACTCCAGTTCCTGTTCAACAAGCCTAAGGGGAGGAGACAACCTACCTCCGATGAGTTGTAAAGTGTTTATAACCAATAAGTTGCAAAATGTATACAACTCCTTGGAAAAACCCACTGTACATGTCATTCATTTGATAAATGTAATATTATGCAGTCACATTATTGTTACTTGTCTTTCACATCATGTATGGTATCCCGAAGTTATACCTGTGATATTTAATGACATCGCAATGTTATTAGCAGAATATGAGTTGACTGTTGTTGTGTTACATACACTTGGTATTTTTAATAAAATAATTAAATAAGTATACAATCAATTATTGTTGCTCGGTATTTGTACTTGCACCAGTAATTGCAAATTCCTTTAGTATTTGTAGTTTGCGGAGGTTTTGAAGGTACCTTTGACAATCTAGATTAGAATGCGTGCAACCAAGTGCTCTTTATTGAGCAAACACTTGCTCCAATGCATCTTGGTTTAGTTTTCCAGATAAGACGAACCTTGCTTCTTTTTCCAATAGGAATTTAATCACGGCTGGAACGGATTTAACTGGATAAAAGATACAAGTCACTTTTGTAGCATCTCATTCACACTTGGCAGCTCAACTCAATTTCATTTGCCAGGTTGACACATGCATAAGTGTAATAACATCAGGGCCTTACATGATAACACCAAAAATATTTTTCAATATCTGAACTGTAATTATTAAATGCGTGCAACATTCACACATTTTCCACAGGATTTATTAAAACCTATATTTTACTTTTCGTCATTATCTTTTATCATAGCATTTAAAATTCACACAAAAAGACTATATTTTGCATAAAAAACTCAAAATAGTGTTACTATTCTGACTAATTCAATGTTGTCAAAAAATGCTAAACAATGCATCGTTGTGAAGGCTATTACAAGAAAATGACAAGATATTATATTAAGCACTGTAAATAAATGTCGGCAAATCCGACGACTGCATGAAACTGCAGAAAAGTCAGGAAATTCCTGTAACTAAAAACCTGGGGCGGGAAGCATCGCATATACTACCGTTGGGTTTGCGTGAAAACGGAAGTGTGTAAATTTGAGTAATAGTTTGTGAATAATTTTAGTAATGGAGAATATGTTATATACATTATTTGATTATGAAACTGTTATAAAGTAATTTTATGGAATGCAGGGTACTGAAATGAGAAGTAGGACATGTATGGTTTACAAATTAAATGCATATGTCTAAGAGAAGTTAGGTCTACACAACTCGCACTGAGTGTGGTCTGCTCTGATTTGTTGTTTTTGAGTTGTAATTTATGTTGTGCATAATCACATGGTTTTGTGTATTATACATTTTATATACATGTTTGTTGCTAGACGTAGGGTAATATTTCCGTCAGTAATTTACCTTGTTGAAGTAACGGGTTGGGATATTGCCAAGTAATGGCCATTGTGAAGCAGATAGGAAACGTTGACTATAGAAATTTGTACATGGTGAGACCAATGAGCTGTATAAGGCTGCGTTTATGGTCGCAAATCCCGTACGAAATTGTCTATAACTCGTGCAGTTTCAAATTCGCGAGTCCGAGTTTTACATGCGAGTTCTGTATCTGGCAATGCCAGATCAGACGCGCGATTTTGAAACCGCATCGTAATTTTGTATCGGTTTTGCGACCATAAACGCAGCCTAATGCTAGGAGCACACTTCGCGCTACAGCCGGGCGAATCGCGAATTGGTCGCGCGAGTCTCGCCAGCGATGTAGCTGTTGCCATACACTTCGCGCGCATTCGAGAACAAGGGCGCGATTGGATCGTACGCGAAAATATAGGTTTTGTCGTACTCGATCGCGCGAGTACGAGCGAGCGGCGCGTATCGGATATGACGTCATCTGCGCATTGCAGTGAAGCGCCGCGATCGCTTGGCTGTAGCGCAAAGTGTGCTCCTAGCATAACTGTGTCTAAATACAGCGCATTGGTGATACAGTGTTGCCATGCGGCGGTTGCAGTTGAGTCGGCCGGCGCATGCGCGTGTGACGTGTAATGTGTGTGACGTAAGAATGTAGCGGAACCAGTTTCAACCGCGCGCGCATGCGCACAAAGGTGGGGGTGCGTCATGTCCGTCTCGGCGGTCCAGCAGAGTCCGTCCATTACAGCCTTTTTAAAGACGTTTTCACATCAAAAATTGTTTAGCGGTCAGCTGGAAAGTTTATAAATGTTTGGCATTTTAGCTGTTGGTTTAAGCAATAAGCGCTGCCTGATTTCACATTAAATTTGAGTTGGGATAGGGCATTGGCAATTGTAAATAGAATATGTGAAGTGTCGACGTGTGTAGGTCATAATATTCGGTTGGTTTCTCAAAAATCTATTTATAACAACCTAAATTATGTTCATATTTACTGTTGGAACTGCATGTTGGCAATGCAGTGTTCAATAGTTAAAGTGTCTGGGTTCCAAGGTCCCAAACAATTAGCCCTATTCAGAAGCAC
>JAVBJR010001263.1:0-3383 GCA_031546965.1 Dysgonomonas sp. | reverse complement strand
TTGAAAAAAAAAATTCCAGATTTTTGGAAATTGAAAAAAAAATTTCCAGATTTTTGGAAATTGAAAAAAAAATTTCCAGATTTTTTGAAATTGAAAAAAAAATTTCCAGATTTTTGGAAATTGAAAAAAAATTTTCCAGATTTTTGGAAATTGAAAAAAAAAATTCCAGATTTTTGGAAATTGAAAAAAAAATTTCCAGATTTTTGGAAATTGAAAAAAAAATTTCCAGATTTTTTGAAATTGAAAAAAAAATTTCCAGATTTTTGGAAATTGAAAAAAAAATTTCCAGATTTTTGGCGCCTGGCGCCTGGCGCCTGGCACCTGGCACCTGGCACTTGGCACTTGGCGATGATCAAGATGACAATTGAAGTTGACGATTAAAGATGATGGTGATTAAAGACAATGATTAAAGACGACGATTAATGATGATCAAAGATGATGATGATGATCAAAGATGATGATGATGATAAAGATGATGATGCTTAAAGATGATAATGATGACGATTAAAAATGCCGATCAAAGATGCCGATCAAAGATGATGATCAAAGATGCCGATCAAAGATGATGATCAAAGATGATGATGATTAAAGATGATGATCGATGATGATGATGATTAAAGATGATGATTAAAGATGATGATGATTGAAGATGATGACGATTGAAGATGACGACGATTAAAGATGATGACGATTAAAGACGGCGATTAACGATGATGATCAAAGATGATCATAAAGATGATGATGATCAAATATGATGATTGAAGATGATGATAAAGGTGATGATCAAAGATGATTAAAGATTATGATTAAAGATGATGACGATTAAAATGATGGATAAAGATGATGATCAAAGATGATGGATAAAGAAGATGGTGATGATGACGATTAATGATGATGATCAAAGATGATGATGATCAAAGATAATGATGATCAAAGATGATGATGAAAGACGACGACTAACGATGATGATGATGATGATGATTAAAAATGATGATTAAAGATGATGATGATTAAAGATGATGACGATTAAAGACGACGATTAACGATGATCAAAGACGACGATTAACGATGATCAAAGACGACGATTAACGATGATCAAAGATTAATGATGATGATCAAGGATGATGATTAAAGTTGATGATTAAAGATGATGATTAAAGTTGACGATTGAAGTTGACGATTGAAGATGACGATTAATGATGATCAAAGATGATGTTGATCAAAGATGATGATCAAAGATGATGATGATCAAAGATGATGATCAAAGATGATGACGATCGAAGATGATGACGATCAATGATGATCAAAGATGATGATCAAAGATGATGTTGATCAAAGATGATGATCAATGATGATGATCAAAGATGATGATTAAAGATGATGACGATTAAAGATGATGACGATTAAAGACAACGATTAAAGACGACGATTAATGATGATCAAAGATGATGATGATAAAGATGATGATGCTTAAAGATGATGGATAAAGATGATGATGCTTAAAGATGATGGATAAAGATGATGATGATGATTAAAGATGATGATGATTGAAGATGATGACGATTAATGATGATGACGATTAAAGACGACGATTAACGATGATGATCAAAGATGATGATGATCAAAGATGATCAAAGATGATGATTAAAGATGATGATTAAAGATGATGATGATTAAAGATGACGACGATTAAAGACAATGATTAAAGACGACGATTAATGATGATCAAAGATGATGATGATAAAGATGATGGATAAAGATGATGATGACGATTAAAGATGATGATCAAAGATGACGATCAAAGATGATGATCAAAGATGATGATCAAAGATGATGATTAAAGATGATGATGATTAAAGATGATGATGATGATTGAAGATGATGATTGAAGATGATGATGATTGAAGATGATGATTGAAGATGATGACGATTAAAGATGATGACGATTAAAGACGACGATTAACGATGATGATCAAAGATGATGATGATCAAAGATGATGATGATAAAGATGATGATGATCAAATATGATGATTGAAGATGATGATAAAGGTGATGATCAAAGATGATTAAGGATTATGATTAAAGATGATGACGATTAAAATGATGATGATTAAAGATGATGGATAAAGATGATGATCAAAGATGATGATTAAAGATGATGGATAAAGAAGATAGTGATGATGACGATTAAAGATGACGATTAATGATGATGATCAAGGATGATGACGATCAAAGATGATAATGATCAAAGACGATTAAAGATGATGATCAAAGATGATGATGATTAAAGATGTTGATGAAAGACGACGATTAATGATGATGATCAAGGATGATGATGATGATCAAAGATGATGATGATAAAAGATGATAAGATGATGATGATTAAAGATGATGATGATCAAAGACTGATGATTAAAGATGATTGAATTTGATGATTAAAGATGATGATGATCAAAGACTGATGATTAAAGATGATGATGATTGAAGATGATGACGATTAAAGATGATGACGATTAAAGACGACAATTAAAGACGACGATTAAAGACGACGATTAACGATGATGATCAAAGATGATGATAAAGATGATGATGATCAAAGATGACGATGATCAATGATGATGATGATTGATGATGATTGAAGATGATGAAGATTGAAGATGATGAAGATTGAAGTTGACGATTAAAGTTGACGATTAAAGTTGACGATTAAAGATGACGATTAATGATGATGATCAAAGATGATCAAAGATGATGATGATTAAAGATCATAACGATTAAAGATGATAATCAAAGATGATGATGATCAAAGATGATGATTAAAGTTGATGATTAAAGATGATGATTGAAGATGACAATTGAAGATGACAATTGCAGATGACGATTGAAGATGACGATTGAAGATGACGATTGAAGATGATGACAATTGAAATTGATTAAAGTTGATGATGATTAAAGATGATGACGATTGAAGTTGATGATTAAAGTTGATGATTAAAGATGATGATTGAAGATGATGATAAAGATGATGATAAAGATGATCAAAGATGATCAGATGATGACGATTAAAGATGATGACGATTAAAGACGACGATTAAAGATGATGACGATTAAAGACGATTAAAGACGATTCAAGATGACGATGATTAAAGATGATGATCAAAGATGATGATTACAGATGATGATTGAAGTTGATGATTAAAGTTGATGATTAAAGATGATGATGATGATTGGCACTTGGCACGCAGATGCAGCTCAGGCACTTGGCGTGCAGGTGCAGCTTAGGCACTTTAGAAGTGGCGTCTATGCATCTGCACATGAGGTATCAAAGCGAGCGAGTAGTCTCGGCCGCATCTGCACATGGGCGAGTGAGCTGCAGATACGG
>JAVBJR010000222.1:0-2698 GCA_031546965.1 Dysgonomonas sp. | reverse complement strand
CAAAGATCCAACACTCTGCTCCACGGCACCGATGTCTCAAACGACTCGGCTACAACATTATTCCGAAGGCCGAGATCCTAAAAAAAAGTATCTAACATACATATGCCATCACAGTACGTATAACAAACAGTGTCATTACCCTGATGTAAGCAATCACAAATGTAAGCATGTAACCACGCTTTCCGTTTTCCTCTCCCGCAGGCAAACCCCTAAAACAATCCAAAATTCACATGTAACTTCAATAAAAACACATATCACATACAAGTTCATATTCAAGTTCAATACCCAAAAGTTTTGGCAACATCGTAAACTTTTCTTTCTAGATTGGCAACATTCTGGAAAATGCAATTCTCAATTTAATGTGTGTATACATTAAATATTTAAAAATATTTAAATGCTACTAATTTACTGTGTTACCTCCTTCGAGCCTTCAAATAGCAAGGTGACCACACACAGATTATCCTGATGGAACCCCTTAATCTTAGTGACGTAGAATTTCTTGAGCGTGTCAACGATAGAGCCGAAAAACGAAGAAGTTTCTGTCTTTAACGCAAGCCCTGAGATCGTAATTTCACCAGTTTTCTATATATGTTTCTGCTACATCAATGTGACAGTTACATCAAGGTTACACCTACCAAATTTGAATTGTTCATTGTCCATAAGACGTATGGAAGCAGGAACGCATTTCTAAAAATAGGAAAAAACAAGTCATTTTTTTTAAAAACCAGTAATTAAATGTTGTCTGGGAAATTCTAATGAATCCTGAATATTAGTTACCTGTTTTGCCAGTTCTCGAAGACATGCCACACCCAATTCAAACTTTGGGAACAGCAGTGAGCCGTATTTTTGGCACTCGGGAAGTGGCCGAATTTTGACTGTTACTTCTGTTATCACACCTAAAGTACCTATAAATATAATACTGTTATCAGGTAATAGTAATACATACATTCCTGCTATTTTCCAATTACTACTACAAATACATAAACATTTAAAGTTCCTTAAGTTCCCTGTATAGAAACGATATACTTCATTTTAACAATTTATGTTTCAATTTTCCTTGAGATATTCTCAATAAGAAATGGTTGTTAAAGCTGCTTTAAAAAGTTGATATGTAGCTCCTATTTTGACTTTACACATTAATAAACATATTTATTGCTTCCGTTCCACATTGCACCATCAGAGATGCAACAAAGTTAAAAATAACCATGTGACGTTTTCTATATTAAGACTTCAACAAGTAAATATATACTGTATTTCACTTTCATAAACCCATACTCAAAAACAATACAGCCAAAATCTAGTTCATAAACTTCAATCCACCATCAAACACACCTTCTGAACCCATAATAAAATGATGAACATCAGGGCCACATGAGACGCGAGGAACCTGTAATTATACAAAGAATCCACCCCTGAATTATCTTCCTCCTACACAATTTCCAAAATAAAACAAGCCTGTCATATATATACCTCACAGTTTTTCTCTAACACTCCACTTGGCGTAACAGCTGTAATGTGAACAACCATATCTTCTATATTTCCATATACGTTTTTCTTCATGCCCGAAGCCCTTGTCGCCACCCAACCACCCAAGGAACTGAACTCCAAAGAGTCGGGTTCATGACCAGTACAGAAACCCTGTGTACCAAGCTACACAATAACCAAACAAAAACAAATATGTACTATCCAATGGTAAATTCGATAAAATAACGAATAAACGGTCATGGTAAACAACCTGCCGTTCCAAATCTTGACCGATGATCCCGGCTTGAATCCGAGCAGTCAGGTTATCCTTATCGATCCAAAGGATCTTATTCTAAAACACAAGGATATTGAAATTAGTAAGACAGCTAGACAGACAATTAATAGCTTATTTATCACAAGTCAACACAATCAGGTACCATTAGAGTTGTATCTAGCGACACGATCATCCGCTGCTCTTCCGGAGGACACATGAGAGCCCCAGAAACGCCAGTACCACCTGAAAATGTTTTTCCCAGTTTGTTAGAATATTCATATTCAGATTAATGAGTTTTGGTATGTTCATTTAGGTATGTACTAACCTCCTACAGGAATGATTACAACATTGTGTTTGCACGCGAGGTCTACTATCTTCACGACATCTTCGTGAGAACCTAATTTATTACGGGAAAGTATATAACAATTAAACATAACAGCGAACCTATTTTATTTATACTAAACATTAACATTTTAACTGAATTGAAACAGGGTTGACATTGCTTTAATTCTATTCTTCACTCACTTGGCCAAACGACAATATCAGGTATCCTGTCAAACATGCTTTCTCGTAGAATGAAAATTTCTCGTAAAGTTTGTCCTGCATCATTTATTAAAAGAATACAAGTGAATAAAGTGAATACCCGCATATCAATGAATATTACTAAAAATGTCAGTGAAATATTGTGGTTACCATGGGCACGAAATACCCTATCAAGTCCATCCTTAGACGAAGGAATTTTAAGCTGCTGGAGATCGTCACAAAATGGTTCATTTATAATGGGCAGCGGTATCTCTTCCGGTTTAATGTGTTCCTGTGTGAATTTTTAAATATAGAATTCCTGAAAGAGATTTTCATTATCAACTTTAACATTCATACCCTCGATGTGACTTCTTCTCCAAGTTGCACTCCAAGTGATGTAAAAACCCAATCTCGGAAATACAGAAGTGGCATCTCGGA
>JAVBJR010001252.1:0-3052 GCA_031546965.1 Dysgonomonas sp. | reverse complement strand
TCCACCCGGAGTCGGTACATCAAAGGGATTCGCGCGAACGGCGAACAGCTCCATCGGTGGAGCTGCGAGCGATGACGCCCAAACATTGCAGCAATATCGCGAGCACGTTCTCGCGAATCTGCTCGCTTCCGAAACCAAAGTCGCTGCTGCTGCTGCTCGCTGCTGCCGCTTTTGTTCGCACAGTCTGGGGCTAGCTTCACTGGACACATTTTCTGTGATTGGGCAAAGACGATGAATGTCTGTCCTCATTGGCTGAATGCAGCTACAACCACAATAATAGTTGTGGTGGTCTCAGCTATTTTTATTCCATCGCAAAAGTACTATACAGCGACACTATACATAGAAGTGATGTCACCAAAAGGGGATGGAGAGTTGCTACACAATTTGTGTCGCATAGCTGCAAGTGGAGCACCAGCTCCATACTACACTCGTATCTAGCAAAATTATCTGAAGGCGCTGTGACAGCCTGTCATGTGACCACATGTGAAAACCTAGCTTTCACATGTGCTGTTGCTACAGAAGTTGCTAAGTGATTTGCCAACATCAATGCAGGTGTCGTACATGTGTTGCAAATTCCCACACACCCTCTCAAAAATCAAAAATGCCAGATGTGTTTTCATTGTGGTGTGCTGCAACCAGGTCTTCGATCTTCCTCCGAGTCGACCAGGGTTGGGGGGGGGGGGGTCCTCGTAGGTCATTTTGACTTCATGTGGCCCCATTCAATGTATTCTTCAGTGCCAGTGCCCACTCTTGATTGTCCAGTGTATCAGAATGCAACCCGGAAGCTGTTCATTTCCAGATATGTGTCATTTTGTGAATTGTGTTCAAATTTCCCCCTTCTATATTGCTGCACAGTTTGTTGGTATTACTCTGAACACTGACCTGGTATAGAGCCCAATACTATTTGGTGAGCCCTTACGTGTTTAGGTAAAGTACCAACAGCTATTCAAATCCAAAATGTACAGTCATTGAAGTCACGTGTCTTTATTCAACAAAAACACGTATTGTCTCTCCAGACTTTTCTCATTTTGGCAACAGGTTTAATAAGCCATTTTCATGAAAGTCCTTACATGCACATTGCAGTTTTCATTTAATTACTCGTGAACTATTATGAATTAGACAAGAGTAAATTTCAGTTTTAATTTGTTTGTTATATTAATGTATTATTTTCATTTTTGGGTAAAGTATATATATCTACAATATATGACTTTGTATAAGTTTGGTGACCTTATGTTGCATTAATTAGGGCATGTAAAATATGAACCCTGTTTTTGACAAGGCGACATTTTGACCTATACCATTATTCACTTTTATCCGCAGAATTTTTTAATGCAATATTCTGATTGACAATGCCAGTCATGAATTTCTGTAATATATAAATGTAATTTAACTAATAACGTAGAAGTGGGAGCTAGACTGAAGATGTATACATGTGACGCTGCTGCTGTGCGTAATAATAGCTGAAATGTTCTGCATGAAAGAGAAAATGATGTTGGGAGTGGAAATGTTTTAATTAAATGTTCACCCTAAAGACAAAGTAGGGCTGCTTCGACTTTCACTCTCCATAGCTACCAAAATTTCTTAAAGTTGCTGCATGCATGCAGGTATAAGATGAAAGACTTCTCGCATAGTTCAGCGTACTATTTTATTGCAGACCTGATTTGCAAGCTTTCTATATATAAGGGATCTGTTTTACATATGCGTTAACTAAACCATTTTCACCATTAAGATGGAATATTAGCATCATACTGGATCTAAAACTGAGATTGTAGACGGCAAGTATAATGTCATATATTTTGCACTATCTACTTCATGCAATGCATATTAAAAAAAGGACCACCCACAGTATACCTGAATCAAAAGGTCAGATAAAGAAGCGAATTTTTTGCTTTATGTAATTAAGAATGATAAATGTGAGCGTTAGTTTTGCATGCAGCCTCTAGGGGCGTCTTGTGCATGAATTCAAAGAAGTACTTCATCTCATGTCACCTTGATTATATCATTATGATGATACATTGCAACTTAATGTTTACTTGGCAGTGAAATACCCATGCAGTGTCTAAAAACAAACAAACAAAAAACATTTAACTTAATGTTTACTTGGCAGTGAAATACCCATGCAGTGTCTAAAAACAAACAAACAAAAAACATTTATGTACGTCGATCTTATGCAAAAATTAGTAACTGGTCACAGAAAATGTTATTTTTCCAAAGTTAAATTCCCCTTATATGCATGAGATGTAATTCAATTATCTTCCCCATAATTTTAATAATTTTGACAATTTTAACAGTGGATGTAATTTTGAAATGGAAGTTTAGTATACACTCTAAACCCAAAGGTCTTGTTTTGAGACAGATGACCTGTCTTAAACTTATCCGTGATTTTGAGACTGCCAGGGGAGTCTCATTTAGAGACATATCAGACATCTCCTAAAGGAGACACGCAAAACGTTTTAATTGGAGACGTTACTTGTGTATCGAATGTAGCTCTGCAGAACCGTCATGTTTTGGATGTGTCTTATTTAAGTGTCTTTTTCAACACATGTCTTATTTTATAACAAACTGTCTCATATAACAAGCTGTTTGTCAATTTGTACAAGACATTTGCCCTCATGTCTCACAAATAAGACTGGCAGTGTCTTTATTGTAAACGATACCTTTTACATGTCTTTTAATGACCGAAATGTCTTCAAATGAGACCTTTGGTTTTAGTATGTTGACACCCTGCATTACCGCAGGAATCATTCAAACCTTTTCCAACAAAAATAACATCACATTTCCTAAAGTGTGAGCTGCACAATGTGCTATATACCTTGACCATGCTATTGTTTGACACGTGTAATTGACCACTTAATTGTATCTCCATAGTATAGAGTATACTAATAATTAATTAAGACATGAATTGTTATACTGCATGCGTGCTGCACGATGAACACTTTGCTCAGTGTTAACTGTTGAGTATACAATATATACAGGTAATGCACACCCAATGGGACAATGAACATCTATATTATCGATATATGTAGGGAAAAGAAAAGCATTGATCTCATCG
>JAVBJR010001275.1:0-4427 GCA_031546965.1 Dysgonomonas sp. | reverse complement strand
AGTCGCTTTCGAGATGCTCTGCATGTATTAAGTTAATTATGCCATGGGACTTGCAATTAATTAGTTTGTTTCGTCTTTTGTACTTTAATAATGACTCGTGGGTTATTAAATTTTTGCGCTCGGTTGAATCACTATTCATATACATATATGCAGCATACTTTGCTTATAGTCAAAATGATATGGGACACGTTCATTTGTCTCGACTTGTTTGCAGACATTTTTTGTGAACCAGAGAATATAGTAATATATACTATATAGGCAGTATATGATAGGCTCTGTAATTTATTGAAGGATGTGTATATAGTGATACTAGACCATTTTCTTTGCTTCGAAATTCTTCAATATCATATCTAATATAGAAAATGGCAGAGGAAATGGGGAAAAGATATTACTATATTGTCTGACTGTTGAGCACAACAGGAATAAGGGGCCTTATGGTCGAGTAAACTCGTACAACATTTGCTCAATTGATATTTGCTCAAATTGAATGTAGGCTTAGAAAATACTTATATTTCAAATATCACTTTGCAATTTATTACGAAAAGAAACGTATGGATTAAATTGCACTGTGCATGCATCTATTGTTGCTCCAAATAACTTGGTATACAATAATGTCATGTAAGGGAAAGTCTTAAAGTGCATTATCAAATTGAATGCATTGTGTACTATGGTTCACATAACTTGTAAAAAGAAATCCCAATTCCAAATACACTCACAATTTAATATTTAGAATTCGCAATTTTATGTTGTAGTCTGTTTACAAATAAATATAAGTGGTTATATTATAAGTGGATTGCTGACTTTGAATGTTTGCAGTGGTCATGCACTAAAGGTCAATTGCAGCCACATTTCCCACAAAAACCTAAAAAATTCCAGTTTATAACTTTATTATTGGGGAATTCCTTTCATAAAGGTAGTATTACAAATAATATGTTTTATTTACATAGCATGAGATGAATTTAGAATAAGTTTTAAGGGCTCTTATAATGTGCCATGGATGAGTTCGCTAAGTAACCCCAATGATTGAGTAAACTATGTTTATTAGGACATTGGTGTTGGCAGCAAACCTGACTGTGTAAATTAACTTTGATGCTTTAAATTAATTTGTCAGTTTAGTTAGGTCTTATTGGGTTAGGTGAATTGACTCATCATGCTCTGCATGCATGCTCTTAATTGTGCGTTACTTTGACATTTTCCCCAGGTGTTTGGGCAGAAATAATTAAGATCGGTTTTGTTTTTAAGGTATATAAGGGAATTAGGGAAGGTTAAAACTTCAGTTATTATTATTTGTATAATTTTGCAAAGTGTTCAGCGAAGTAATGTAATAAAGTCGGAAATTCAAGTAAAGCTCTGGGACTTTAGTAGTAATGTTTTTGCATTAGTGAACAAATCCAGATTTTCATTCAAATTGAGATAATCTTATTTGGTGAGCACTTTGTGGTGGTACGTGACAACATTGGAAATTGAACAAGTTAATTGTACAATTCAGGAGTCTTGCATATATAATAATTTGTTTTCTGTAGTCAGCAACTCATTTCAAAGCATTTCCTGAATATAAGTTAATAATCCAATAAAGACTCCATTTATCTTAATTCTTGTGAATTCTAAAATTTTTCTGTCCCTATAATGTAAATTTGAATTTTTATTGTGCATATTTAAAAATCCTTTTTAAATTAAATTTTTGCAACACAACCCATTCCTTTAAACTGTATCTCCCTCACAATTGCAAAACAGTTACTTTAGTTTGCAACAAATAAATTAAATTACACTGTGTAAAATGAATTGTATTTTTTAAAATTAGAATTATGTTATATTTCTCAGTTATCATCCATTCATATTTCTTGTTCGGTGATTTTTGTGAGGTATATGTCGATTAGAAACTTGGACATCGATTTAAAAATGGTGCAACTCCATTTGTTTTTATATCCATTCTCTCTTTCTCACATACACGTATACCTTCTGTCAAATACACATTTTACATGCAAAGACTCGTAACTATACAAAAATGAGCTGAAATATTGTACATAGTATCCTATATATTTAAATATCAAAATGATATCAATTGAGAAATTCGTACCTGTTGGAAAGCATATACTGCTCTTGATTTATGGCAAGGGCACAATATACTGCACAGGATATGGCACTCTTGCGTTGCTTGAGCTGGCATTTGATTGGTTCAAGCATAGTCCCGCCTCCTTTACCTGCGCTAAGCATTGTGGGACGTTTTTTTCTGCTATAAGAAGGAATCTAGCTTGAACGTTTTAATACACGAAATCATGTTAGGTTGGAATTTGGGGGTCATCTACAGACCTGAAACACTTAATTTCTGTCACACTGAACACCTGGTCCTGGTCAGTATATTGTATAATAGATTGCAAATTATACAGTGAGAAGTGAAATTTCATTAACTTCTGTAATTAAATTTATCCTAACACATAAAAATACAGGCACAATAAAATAATTATAATTTGCATTATGTGAAAACCCTTCATCTATATAATTGCGATTGTACTCTTAAAAATTCACCGGTATCTTACAATTTCTTTTGCTTAATATTGTAGCTTGTGTTGAACAGTCATCGTATACATTTTCACAACTTCATTTCATGTGTTTTATATACAGTGCCTCCTATACTCCCAATGTATTATTTTTTGCAGTAAGTTCAGTGTAATACAGTAGATTACATGTAAGATTGTAGGCTGACTGTAACGGAACGGTGAAATATTCCACATAGCTGTTTATATTAATTTACTTGTTTTTCCAGTGTGTTGTTTTTTGGATTAATTACACTGTTGTGTATGTAGACTGCAATTCAGACAACTCAAGAAAAATGAGTTGACTAATGAAAAGTAATCCCACCCAGAATACACTTGGAAAAATCGATTGCAAAACTGCTGTAACATTTTATTGAGCAACATTCTTGCTGATGTGGACCCATAAAATAGCCACAGAATCGTTTTAGTAATTGGTGTTATATTGTTTTTTTGTTTTTTCTCTCCCTGACTTAGTAATTTATTATATACATTTTCCTGGTAAACAAAATGTGTTTGTGAAAACAAAACCATTGTAGGAATTATAAATCTAAGTTGTTCCAATTGTGAATGCTTAATATGTGATGAAAACGCTACACATTTTATGGATATATTTTCCATATTTATAAATTATAAATTTTTATTATTGCGCACTTAATTCTTAAAACTTTCTTCTGAAGTTCATCTGTTTTTGATATACACAGTAAATTTTGATGTCATTAAGCTGCAGGTAAACATTGATACTACTATCATAAAAACCAATTTCAAATATATATGCTGTTGCTCAGTGCGTTTATTCAAAATATAAAAGTCAAAATATAAAAGTTATAAATTAGTTTTGAAGAGAAGATGCTAAATACGTGACTTCAGAATAGCATAAGTATATAGTTCTTATTTAATTTTATGAAAACTATGGCAAGCATAGGCAAGTGTATTTTATAATAAAATAAAGAAAAGATAAACATGTTATCATTATAGTCAATAAGTTAGTGTTCAAACCCAAATTCATTGTATAATTCCATTAGGCGATTGAACAATAATTCAGCACCAAATCCAATCATTTCGAGTAGTCAGGTTTGTTCAAGTAAAATATGAAAACCAACAGTTTATTTTACAGGTGAGATGCATGAAATATGAAATGATGCTGCAAAGTTAAAGCAAGCTGCATATATATAGAGAATTTGAGATTTTGATGTCAGTCAGTTAACCGTATCTAATCACCTCTTTCCTGGGACCTGGCACTTTTTGTTTTACATGATCAATACCTTATCATGCACCAATATATAAGGAGAATTTGAATTCCAGATTATCGACTTCTTGCATGTATCACACAGGCAAGATAAGTTGGGATTGCAAATTTTATTTCTGCTATCGCATCAATTTGCAAGTCTTTGGAGTTAGTTGTTGGTAGGGGAGGAGTTATCATCGATTGTTGGAGAGAAGAGATCACTTGGATTGGTTTATTTAATTTTAATTGTTGGTGCATGACTAGAGGAAATAAATTGGAAAATGAGGACTGAAACGAGGCAGTGTCTTCTAGAACGTAGTATGTTGTACTTGCACATTGTGTCACTTCACTTGTATACAATAAGACGGTTGCACCCTGGCCAACAATTCATGTTTTCCTATGGAGTTAGTAGGTATATAGTATACATATACACGTACTCACTCTGAATGCACAAAAATCAACAATGTTCTTGTGTTGTGTGTGTGTGTGTGTGTGTGTGTGTGTGTGTCCCGGTATTTACACTTTGTTTTATATTTATATATACAGTGTGACGAACATGTACAAACGAATCGTGTAATTCGAAACATTTCACAGTGCCCTTGTTGCATCCCTTTGCGATTTCATTGTCTCCGTTGAGTTGAGTGGGTCGCATTATGGGATTTGTACTA
>JAVBJR010001176.1:0-2534 GCA_031546965.1 Dysgonomonas sp. | reverse complement strand
AATTTTGTTCAAAAATATGGTGTCTACATAAAATTCTGAAGAGAACCATCTATTTTTTCCATGTAGTATTTTTCAAACGTTCGGTGCTACATTAGGTTGTAATAAATGAATTAATTGTATCCAAAACTCCACATTTCCACTAATTAATGATGAAATCACACTTGGGATGGTCGGCCAAATATCATCGGAAAAATGTGTAAAAATAGGTAATGACATCCGTTTATGTAATAGCGTTTATTTCGCGAATTTTACATGCTTAGAATTTTTACAGATAATAAACTAACTAAACCAACTTTTTCCGATTAGCCCAGCCCACCAGGCATGGTCACGTGATCAGCATGAAAGCCATCACTGTGGTTGAACAACATGGTCACAGCAGTGCAAGATGTTTGGTGCAATATGACCTCATAAAATTGTAATAAGTTAAATGAATAAATTTCGAGCTGTGTTGACGCTGTTATCAGAGAAAACGGTGGTTGGCCCAAGTATTTAATGTCAATTTCCAAATTTTTGTCCCCACCATAGACTATTTCCAGACTTTTGTCTCAGTTGGATATATTTTTTATTTAACCTGTTATTATGTTTTCATAAGTTTGAATAAATGCACAAAAATGTAAAAATAACAGTTGCAGATTATTATTCTGCCATCAGATTTTCTCTATTACTAAATTGATCTTTTTGATTTCAAATCGCACCAACACATCACAGATCAGGAAATTTCTAAAGCTTGAAATTGAGTAGAACATTCTCAATATTTAAACAGATAGTTTCAAAAATGAATTTTTTGGATGCCGCACTGATAATTTTTGAAATACAAGCAGCAACTTAACGATGCGTGATGTCTTTATGTTTTCCCAGTAAGCTGTTTCATCAAGGATGTTGCCTGCCACAAATCATTCTGACATGAAAACCCAAGGCTGGTGTAAATATCACAGTATGCATAGCTAATTACTTTACAATAAACATCTCTTTACTTGTGTGCACGGTATTTTTTCTTTCGCACTGCATCACATAAATGTCACTGCACAAGCAAACATCTTGGCAAATGATGTTAATAAACCAATAGACCAATCAAATTAAACAATTTACCTTTTTATTTATTTTAAAGACACACTGTGTACGCTTTTCATAATACAGTGATCTCCGGTGATAACGAACTCGAGGGATCATTGTAATAGTTTGTTTTAGGGAAAATTCAATTATTTACCTGTTTAATGTTTAATTGATGTGAACCTAAATTGGCTTGCATATAAAATCGAATAGTTGTTGGAAATAGTTCACATCTCCTCCACCCTGCATTACATCACTAAAATGTTGCTATGATATAACATGAGAAGAGTATTGACCGACTATATTTACACAGGCATGCATGTGTACTAAAATTCACCATGTAAAATAAAAATACTTAGAGCAAATTCGAGATCTCTCCATATGAATAATATCAACTTGCATGTTTTTCTGATGACCGTGGTGACCCAATGATGAACACATTTGCCTTGCACAATGTATAACAACCCTTGCTCTTCATATGTAATGTTCTATTTAATAATGCAAGTGTTAGTTTGGTACTTTGGAAATGTGCTTTCCTAGCTACATTTATATGGAGTATTTAACAAAATATTGCCTGTTTGGGAATAACTTGAAGATAATGGTTCTGGTTGGATTAAGACTGTGAGCAATGTTGTTCGTCTCACCAGGAGATGACGTTGATAATGTCACATGTGACATTGAGGCACCATATCAAGGACATTCAAAGCTAAACCCTGTCATCTTTGAAGGTAGGGGATCTGGTAATATTTATAAAATTTTGCCAACATTATTTTGAACATTTTAACAAAGACAGAATTGAAATTGGCAAACAAAAAGCAATGCGTCAGATATGCTTCACTGCTTTCTAGATAGTTTTGTAATGCAAGAGGTACATGGCGCGTTGTTTGCCGGTTCCAATTCTGTTTAGAGAGTAGCATACGTCACAGGCTCAGCCTATGGAGTCTGAACTCTCGCGTCGACTGCTATACAGGTGTCAATATGTAATACTCTGGTTAGGAGTATTACTCTTTTTACCGAATGTTCAACTATAATTGCTGAAGAAACCTCTGAAGAACTCGTAGACTCGACGATCTTGTAGAAAAAGGGCCTAAGCCCAAGAAGAAATCTCACACTCTTAATAAGCTTTATTCCGTATTCTAAGGAAGACCCTCAACAATGGTGAGCAAAGGGCTATATAGACAGTGGTGGCTCCTCCCACTGTCCTCGGCAACCCTATTCGGTGTTTCGGCCCTTTGGTCGCATGTACCGCCCCATTGCAGGATTGGTGCACCGAAGTTGATGCACCAATGCTGTGACACTGTAGGGGGCGCTGCAGAGCAAGGGGCCGAACGAGGTCATGTCGGCAGTTAGGCCGATGACCCTCACAAGCAGGATGTTCTAAGTTTAAGTTAGGGCCATAAAGGAGCTAATTCGGTCCTTATATTAAAATGAGGGGGTAGGAATGGGTGCAAACATGGTAGCATGTAGCAACAACGTTGTTGGGA
>JAVBJR010000677.1:0-2607 GCA_031546965.1 Dysgonomonas sp. | reverse complement strand
TGAACGCAAATCTCCTCGTCAAGTACTGAGTTTGGCTAATAAACGCGTTTTCTCGTTTTCCCACGTAAATAGCGTTGTTTTCGAAAAACATCCGTGAACATAAAAGAACCGCAGCGTGTCAAAACGTATTTAAAACTTTTTTCGGTTACATTAGGTTAATTAGTTTTCCCTCGGTAACTTATAATGTAACTCCCAAAAAGTGCGTTATAAGTTAGCAAGGGAAAAATAATTAACCTAACCTTACCAAAACTAATTTGTAAGATGTTTTGACACGCTGCGGTTCTTTTATGTTCACGGATATTTTTCGAAAAAAACGTTATGTAATGCAGAAAACGAGAAAACGCGTTTGTCACCCAAACAAAAAGCTCACCTTTTCGCTAGTTCCTGAAACGGCCCAGCGTGGTGGTCATAGGCGGCGCATGCGCACTCGTGGAATCAGGATATGGTCAATTATAAACAAAACTAAACATTGCTGATTAGAAATTAAGCAAAATATTTGCTCATGCCGGGAATCGAACCCGGGCCTCCTGGGTGAAAGCTAGGTATCCTAGCCACTAGACAACATGGGATATGTCATCACGCATGAGAATTATGTGGATTTCCCTTGATGTCTTCGGTACTGGCAATTTGCTAACTGCCTTCACCTTGGCAGGGGATATCCCAAAGCCAACTCCAGCACCACTGGACCAGGATATCAATCGTGGTGCAATTTCATATGAAATTCACATTTTTCAATCTGGCCAGAATTATTTTTCAGATATCCAACACAAGTTTCACATGGTGACGATGACTTTTCTGATGTATAGAAAATATCAATATATCTTCAAGAAATATTCTATGACGTATCAGTCCAAGACATTGTGTGGAATGAAACATTTACCTTTGTCTGATGACCTCTGTCCCATTGCTTACCCCAAAAGGCATTACCAAATATGCAAACAAGCTCCATGGCTATTGTGGGGCGCACGAAAGAAGAGACTTGTAGCTCCGCCCACGATAGGGTGAAATGATGGACACGGTCCACATAAAGGGGTGTTCTGTTTGATAAGGTGCACCTGTTGTGAGGGTGTCGTTGGAACGCGGTGCAGCAAGAACACCCCTTTATTTGGACCAAGTCCGGATTTGCACCCTCATGTGGGCGGAGCTACAAGTCTCTTCTTTCGTGCGCCCCACTGTAAACATGTGCAAGTTGTAGTGAAGACTAGGAAAACATTTTTTTTAAACTGTGCAAACAATATTTAATGCTTTGTATAAGTGACTGAATACTTTAAAAGCCAATATTTTCGCGTGTCTAAATTTTCACGGAAACCCAAGCATGTGACCTTTCACAAAGGCTTTATTTTCGCGATTTCAACATTAATTTTCCACCCATCGAAATAGAGCAAGTAATTTTTTTAATTTTCACTGTTTTTATTTTGGCGGAAAATTGCTTGTGCGCGAATATAGCGAAAATAAAACCACCATGTGAAAATTGACATTGTTGAATTCAATATCATAACCTAAACTAATCAAAACTAACCTAAACTAATCAAAACTAACCTAAACTAATCAAAACTAACCTAAACTAATCAAAACTACTCTAAATTAACCTAATCGAACCGTTAAACACTGCGTGCACATGTGGTTGTGCATAATGCCTTGGCCATGGGTGAAGTGATGTTGTAAGTCGATCACTTTGATATAACAAAAACACGTTTTGATACCAAACTCAAAATTTGCAGTCAATTGTTTGCACCTACCCCAATTTCATAATTTTTATAAGTCTAATTGTAAAGCTAACTTGTTGTGCAATGCCCCATGTTCCATCCATCCCTTGTCTCCCTGTGTTCTACAACAATGATATGCGAGAGAAATTAAATATCAAGGAAGTCTTGACTGCTGATGGTTTTCTCGGTAAACACATGGAGGCAGATGCGCTGTCACTCATTTTGTGAAAGGGGAAATGGATAGCCATTGTCACTTTTGATTGTTACATGTCACATGTCGAGTGTGCATGAAACGTCAATAAAATTTAATTTGCTATAATCTTAACGGAGCTGTGTTAAGTATGGTCTCGCAACATACACCCTGAAAAGTAGTCTCTTTGTAGAATTAATACTAAAACTATGTTCGGTCACTAGTGCGTGTCACTGGAAAGATGAACAGCTCCAAATGCCCCAAATTAGAGGAGCGCAAATTACATACACATTGACCGGACTCTGTAGGAAGGGGGGTACCTTACTTGAAATATTCAATATGCATAACTCATTTCGCATCTATCAGGACAGTCTCTATTAGGACAGTCCCTATTGGGACTATTTGGCAAATATAGGAAATTTTAATAATAAATTTTTGATGTATTCTGTAAATTTGATTCAATCAGCGTATTGTGCTCATATTGTTTCTTATTATTTTGCATAGCTCGTCGGATTAATTTTTCAAATGTGCGTAAAATCCGACGGTTTTGTCTATAACTTTTGAACAGATTGTTCAAAATTCAAGCGAATTATTTCATACTGTGCAGAATAAAATGCTCTATTTTTCTGTGCTAAGTTTAATTTTTTAAGGATGTTTTTTCAGGACGAAATGTCTAGACGGACGAATTATTTCAATTAAAAAAGTAAAAAT
>JAVBJR010000837.1:0-9763 GCA_031546965.1 Dysgonomonas sp. | reverse complement strand
CATTTGCTGAAGTCATATAACGGTGATTTTATCCTTCTTTCAATTCATAGCTAGGCCTGCATGTGATGAAAGATTTTCAATTAAAATTAGTTTCCTTTGCGTCTTCATCTTTTAATGCACACGGTTCATGCAACTGTCACTTCAACTTTGTCGAAGCCGGTATAATTTGACTTATTATGGTGACTGAAGTTGAAAGCATGCTCTTTGTAGGAAATTGGATTTGCGGTGATATTTATAAAAATACCGATTTGTGACTTGCGCTTCGCTGCACATAATCCTCGCATTAAATGCCTAGAAACCAATTTCTCTCTACCCCCTCCTCCTTTGCCCCCTTCTCGTGCAGCAACTATGATTAGCATCTGAAATTAAATTGCAGGAATTCAAACCATCATGTGGAGAATTTGCAGTCATGGACGGTGATATGCTCGGCAACACCATCCGAAAGCTCATTATCATAAATGATAGTAGGATTTTAAACGATTATATTGTACGATATGCCAAGTTACGAAAGCTGATAGTAATTCACGTTTCGGATTTCATTTGTACCACTTCACAGCTGAAAACAATTTTCAGTCTAAGGTAAATCATATGGGAAAATGAAGTAAAAATAATATATGTATATGAAACTGGAATAATTACTAATTGGATTTGTCATCAACTGGATTAAATCCTAAAATGAAACCAAACTGATTAATTACTAAACTAAGTTTGAAAGTTATTTTCATGCCAATTGTTTTAAGCATTCCCCTGTGTGCCTTTCTTTTACTTCTTCATTGATTCACTTTTACCAAAAACCCTTTCGTTAAATTAATGTATACGTAAGATTTCAAGTGTGACTTTTGAGCATTCCATGAATCATTTTGGTAATTAATCCTGTTTTATGCTATCAACTGAAAACATGGCTAGGGCATCGAGGCTCTCCAGTTTTACAGTGAAGAAGGTCCACAAACAATATCTTCTCTCGTAACGGAATTTTGAGTCTACGGATGATAATCATCCTCGGGCATTTGCCCTCGACTGCAAACCCTACTATATGGGTCACCACTGCCTGAAAGCTAGTGAAAGATGTGTGTTCTTCTGCTACTGTGCACCCTTCTACCCTTCTTTGTCGTTGATACTCTGCATATGTCGTTTGGGTAGTATAGGGGCATTAATTATACCGGTGAAGCGAAAGCAAGCTGATGATTTAGTGGTGGCGCAAGCTCCAAGTAAACACACAATGCGAGTTGTTACTATAATTGCTTTTTCCCAGAATCGAGTTTTGCTTATTTGATAGTGTGTGTGTGAGTGTGGGTGTGAGGGTGTGGGTTTTTGTGGGTACGCAGCCCTGTGTTTGAAAATAAAAAAAGGAGAGGGATCGCTTTTTGGGATTGCGGATTTTTCTCAGCTCATCGCTCCAATCGATGCGAGTTTGCTTGAGCGAAAAAGCGCCATTTTGGCACTTGGCAACACTTTAGTTGCACGCTGCGAGCCTAATTTCACGGCTCACGTGACCCAACTTTCGCTTTTCGCCTCGAGAATTAAGAGAGCCACGATTAGCTCCAACCGCTTAACAGCACATTCTTCTTCATTGCCTTGCTTTTCTATATATTTGCCTGTTTACCACCCCAAGGCCCCTCTTCTTCCTCCAACTCACTGCCACAAGAAATTTTCCAAATCGATCGCACTGTATATATATATATATACCAATACATACGAAATATGGAACTGGTACGAGGTGTTATTGGCAACCAAATGGTCACACTTCCTGTTTTCATGCCAGCACCAGGCCTAAAGAGAAAGTAGAAGAGGTGCTACATGGAAGGATTTTATTTTCTCCCCAACGTGGAGATATAGACTTTTTCACTAGAGTTGGGTTCTGTGGCTCCTCCTCCTTGGGTTCGTCTAATTGAACCTGTTGGTGATCAATTAAAGGAGAACTGACACGGTTTTGTAAGGTACCCTGATAATCGGCTAGTAAGTACTTATTGTGTCCCTTATAACACTGGCTCAAGCAGAAATCGATTAAAAATTGAAAACAAAAAGTTATTAGCATTTTATCGAATGCGCAGACAAAGCGTTTCCATGGAAACGACACTGAAAACGGCACTGGGGATCGAGCAGCTTGCGAGCGGCTGTGAGTCTAGGGCGCTCACTGTTCGCCTCGCGTGAATCACGTCGACGACGGGAGAACCGAGTTTTCAAGATTGGCTGAGCTATAGCTCAGCCAATCATATGTGATTGGGTGGGGTTTCAGTGCATTCGTTAGCATTTGGGAATGCAGTTTGTACGATGACATCATTCACTAGGATGTCATTGGTTGAAGACATTTCTTTCGTTTTGGAGCAACAGGCACTTCATACTGCGCTACTGTGCAATCACGATATGTGACGTCACAAAACGGTAAGACGCTAATAACTTTTTTTTCAATTTTAAATCGATTTCTGCTTTAGCCAGTGTTATAAGGGACACAATAACTACTTAACAGCCGATTATCAAGGTACCTTACAAAACCGTGTCAGTTCTCCTTTAAGCCAGACTATTTACATTAAAAGCACAAGCAGCCCAGCAGGAAGGTAATTTGTGAAATAAAGCTGAGTTTTAACCGCATGGGTCCAAAACGAATTTTCCATTTGGTGAAATACAGGGAAAGGTGATCTTCCAAAGAACATGTTCTAGGATAACTGAAAGAAAATTGAAAGTTGACAGAGAAAAAAAGAAGCCTGGATATCTATTTTGTGTGCAAAAATCACAGATTGTGTGGACAGCCAGGCCTGTAGATTTAGTTAATTCCTGCACATTGACTTGGGGCATATCTCAGTGGTAGAGCATTCGACTGCCGATCGAGAGGGTCCCTGTTCAAACCTGGGTGCCCGCTTGTTTCATATGTTTTCAAATTCTCCGCTTAAAATTATACTTTGGATTTTGGAGTTTCTTAGAACTATCACTTGGTATAATATGTTATTACCTGCAGTGAATTTTATCAATTATATTCAATGAGCTGGTAAACTTGGTGCGAATCTGACTGAGATTGCGTTTGCAGCAGCAATTCTGACGATACAACCTTTCGTACTTAACTGGGAGGGCATAATTTGCAGTGAGGTTCGTAAAGGATTTCAAGCTGGGTTTTCATTATAATTTGGCTCTGAAAGTCAGAAATTTGAATAGAAGCTAAGGCCTCAATTGGAAAATTTACGGAACACCATTGTGTGTGTGGTTAACAAATTATGCAAACTGTACAAAGCTTGGAAACCTTAGTGTTTCAGTTATCCAAATATTTCCAATATTAAATAGTGCTCTTTAAACAACTTGAACACATTTGATCCACATTGAACCTACAACATTCGCGTTATTAGCTAGCCCGACGCTCTAATCAGCTTTGCCAACAGGCAACTTGTTCTGTTGCTATTCAGAAGATTTAGTTTTCTGTGTTATACGTATAAATTTCACATGACTAGATAGTTGTATGTACGATCTGACCTAGCAGCTTGCAGTAACGGATCCAGGAAATTTTGTGAGAGGTTTCTTAGGTCATTTTCAGGCATCTATTTTAACCCTTTCATGATAAGTATACACTGTAAGAAATAAAGGTATGGATGGAGTGTAAGTACGTTCTTTGAAAGGGATATGCACCTCAGTTGCACTACTGGATCAGAACAAATAATTTCGTTACACCTCCCAGGTGCAACGAAGGTTTCAAGATTTAGTTAATTCCTGCAACATACCATGGGGGCATAGCTCAGTGGTAGAGCATTCGACTGCAGATCGAGAGGTCCCCGTTCAAATCTGGGTGCCCCCTGGTTTCATCCACTTTCAAACTTTCTGCATAAAATTATACCTTAGATTTGGGAGCCTCTTAGAACTACATAACCTATATCGCATTTTATTACTTACTGTGATTTTTATCAATTGTATTGAAGGTGCTGGTAAACTTGGTGGGAATCTGGCTGAGATTACGTTTGCAGCTGCAATTCTGACATTTCTGACATTTCTATTAAAAAGATAAATTCACAACAATATTGTTTGTAAAAAATTTTAAAATAGAAAAACATGATGGGAACGCGGGTTTGAAACAGGGACCTCTCGATTTGCAGCCAAATCATATACCACCTTTTTACATACTCACTAAGGGACAATTTGGAATAGTTCTGCTGCCCTTTCCATGTCGTGTCTTCCATAATTGACTGAACTTCAGAAGGTCGGTGTGGTTCCATGGTGTAATGGTTAGCACTCTGGACTTTAAATCCAGTGATCTGAGTTCAAATCTAGGTGGAACATGCGCATTTTATTTTAGAGTTCCTTATGGTCATATAGCAATTTACAAACAATATGGATTGAGAGGAAAACGCTGAAGGAAGCGGAAATATTATTTGCGCTCATGTTTTTAATATAGTGTGCTAATCATCATATCTGCCAGTAGTTTAAGCACGGTTTTCTATTTCATAGTGCTAAGGCTCAGTGTATGTGGTTCCATGGTGTAATGTTTAGCACTCTGGACTCTGAATCCAGCGATTCGAGTTCAAATCTCGGTGGAACCTACTGTTTGCTATGATGTACTTTTTTTCTTATTATTAACAAAATTACAAGGCAATTTGAATTAAAGTATTCAATTTATCCCTGTGTCTAATATATGTTTGTGTGAGTTATATATTTTTTTCTGTTTTAAAAACATAATGATCTTGGTGACAATCCTCACACAGGCCAAATGACGGCTGTTAGGAGTGTGAGAGACGAGAGGATAATTTATGTCTCTAGGCCAATGCGCACTGAGGGTTTATATGTCGCATTTTTATCATATAGGATTCGGTTATTGTGTTGAAGATTTTTGCTTGCAGTTTTGTTCGTACCATTGTAGGCAGCATTTTGTATTAACAAATCGAATTAATTGAGGTAGTTACTATGTTAGTTAGCCTTTTGTGTTACAGTACACCTCACCAAGTCACAACAAAGACAGTTTTAATTGTAATCAAGAAAGTAGTACTACTGGAAGTATTATTAAATCAATGACCTCTAGGGTTAATAATAACATGCACAAATAAATATACAAGCTAGGCAAGCATGCAATAAAAGTATGGTAATATTGCAAGACAAAATTGCAAGCGCTGTGTTATATCCTGGAATGAGTAGTATCAAGAGTGGATCCACTCTTGGTAGTATCCAATTTTATTCTGACATAATCTGCTGATTCTGTAAGATAGACCTGTCTGAAGTATTGGCTGGATAACATTGATTAAAAGTTGTAATAATGAAAGTGCATATTTTCAAGCTTCTAGGTCAGATCGTACATACAACTATCTAGTCATGTGAAATTTATACGTATAACACAGAAAACTAAATCTTCTGAATAGCGACAGAACAAGTTGCCTGTTGGCAAGGCTGATTAGAGCGTCGGGCTAGCTAAGAACGCGAATGTCGTAGGTTCAATGTGGATCAAATGTGTTCAAGGTGTTTAAGGAGCACTATTTAAAGGACATGTATCGCGGTTTTGTAAGGTCCCATGCCCTTAAAACGGTTGAAAGGAAAGAGAAAATTAAAACTATGACTTTCGTTTGGAATGCTTTTAAAAAAATATTGACGGAGTGATCGAGAATTGAAGAACTACGACGAATTGGAACGCCATTGGCCAACTGCCGACCATGACGTCATAAACGTATCAGCGATAGGGCATGGTTGGCGCAGTGCCAGTGACGTATGTGCCACCAAAACGTGCCACCAAAACGCTACCATTTGTACATTTTTCATAAAACAACCACTGCATCTCAAATTGTAAAAAATTAGAGTACGCTCCACATTATTGTAGAACTCCATGGGAAAACTATCATTCTAATCTGTGACCAAAAACTGGACCACGATATATGTCCTTTAATTAAATTATCCCAGCGATCAATGCTGAATTGACAATCTCATTTTGAGAATTAGTTTTTAAAATCTGCTCCGTCACTGAGATGTAATTGTTTCTGCATGCCCATTGGTTGGACGAATAACACCACATGGTATTGTATGGCATCATTGATTGAGCCCATTTCATCTTTATCACCGAAAATGATAAATGTTGTGCTCTTGACAAATTTATTTGCAAAGCAAATGTCTATGTCCACGTTATCCCTATCTTATTATTGGTCAACTTAAGAGACGTTTTGTGGGTGGCGATACGCCCTTGGAGGAAGAGGGGAGGGGGATAAGTTATGCTCTTACCCTGAAAATTGCTATAATTGGCATATTTTAGGAGTGTCCAATGGTATAATAAGACTCTTTATGCACAACAAAACGTTTGAAATGGTGTATATCTCTGTAACACCCAACAAACACCTTACAGATGCCTTTACAAGACTGTTTGTTCTTAGTATGTACTAAAGTTACCAAAGAGGGTATAGTAAAACGAAAATTCACTTTAAATTACTGTACGTCCTCAATTTGTTCCTGTTATGATTACCCACCTTGTTGTCGCTAACCACAATCTGATGAATAGATGCGCAGTGACCACTTGGTCGCAGTTCCTTATGGATGGCAGAATCAACACCAGTAGTAACTTCATCCATTGTGAGACCAGTACCAACTAACGTTGCAGCCACTATGGGGACACCCGCACCAGCAGTGGCAACCGCGGCTACTGTCGCAGCCAGGGATCTTGAGGATGCCTTCATGCACTGGTCTCCCTGATCCTTTTGTCCCATAATGTAGTGAACAGTTCCTGTGAAAGAGATCGAATGGACAGATTGCGTTCAACGTCAGACCACCACTATTATTTTGTCTTTGAAAGCTAACCAACTGAGCTGACAAATTTAAATTTTATGCTTGAGAGACAAACCTTTTACATGCCCAACAATAGGCATTCCATCCAAGAGTTCAAGGCTTGACAATCCAACTTTGGTCCAAGTCTCTCCTAAATGTTTCTGGGCTTGTGTGTCTCCACAAGCTGCTGCTATTGAAAGACCTGTAGCATATATTGGGCTCCTTTCAGTGTAATCCGTGTAACTGTCCTGGGCCGATTGAAGCAATCCTAAGGTTGCTTCTGTGCTAAAATATACCGCGCAACCAGCGGCAGCTAATTTAATGCCGCAGTCCGCAGCTGTAAGCAGATCACCAACCACTGGAATAGATCTCGCTGCACCCATTCTTCCTCCAGACCTAAAAATACAGAATATAGAATGATAATAAGGAGTAGGACCAAGATGATTGATGAAAACAAGAGATAGCTGGGAGATGGAGAAAACCTTTTACGACTAATCGAGGTTTGACTGTATATACAACAATCAACAAACCAAAAAGAGGCAAGGTATGAGTTATAAATTACTCACAAGCTACGAATTGAACATGAAAATGACACGAGAATGTAACAGTTGAGGTGGGTAATGTCGTCGAGCACATAAATCCTAATGAGATCATCAGCCGATCGTTAGCAAGATCGTCAGCTAAAACAATCGCACAGAAAAATGGAGACCGGTACACGGTGGTTCCTAATACCCAACTGCCAAAACTTTGGTTGTTTGAAAGGTCTGTTGAATTGTAGAAAGGAATGTTAAGTGATATTTTGAGCATCGGAACCTAAACATGCTTTTTGTCAGTTTATATTAATTTCCATTTGTGTTAATATTTTATTTATGAAGGAGCACATTTGAAACATTGACATTGTTGGGTTCAGTTGGGGCATAGCCTCAGGACCACCGGATTTGGCATGCCATCTTACACTTAAGCCTGGTTTCCATACAGGCGATTCCGTTGCAGCTGCAATTTGTGATGCAGATGCGACTGCGCTTGCTACATTTCCATATATGTGACAACGATGTGTCATACGATGAATCACCATGGTGTGAATAATCGTACTCTTCGATTAGTTGGTCAATGGTATGCACCTAATGGATCCTGCACAAGTGACCTTGTGGGGTTTGAAAGCTGAGCTTGAATGGAGAGCAAAAGAGTCAGTGTGAGCTTGAGCCCCACTTCCTTTGGTTCATGCAAATGTTTTGTGCGAAAACTAACCCCAGGCCTAGTGAGTTTATTCCGTGCGCTCGGTGGTCTCCAATATATTGTATCCTCATTCATACGTAACGGTTCATTTTGCTTTATTGTAATAGATGCATGGTTCACTCACACCTTTATTTTATATTCATTGTATTAATTGACTGCATCAGATGCTTGGTTAGCAACACCCTTTGCCACCCACCCCATTAATTTGTGTTGGACTTTCATAGAATTATGTCACATGACACATCCTCTCCAGTAAAGTATCAATCCTTTTTATGCAACTATATTGCCAGTAAATAGCTACTAAAGTATCATTTAAGAGCACTTTGGTTTGTTGGTTTATACACCGCCTTGCCAACACACTAGTGATTCCATTCAATAACATTGTCAGCGACTTTTGATTTTGTGCACTAGCTTGAATTCACTTCCCCATAATTACCCACAATAAATATTAGCAAGTACCTTAGGATCTAATTCTGTGACATAATCCCATTGTGGTATTTGTACTTTTTAAGCTGTAACAATACCGTTATTTAATTAAGTGTGACATATTATGTACAAGGTGGATGTGGTTTCTGTTGAGAATATGTTTCAATCACACTGGTGTACTGGATGTTTCAATCCATATACTAGCAGCAAGTTGACTTGCGTGACCATCGTTATAAACATTTGAATACAATTGAGACTGATTTTTAGCACGTTGCTTTATTATTTAATTCAATTCAATTAAATACAATAAATAAAGTATTAAAATATACAGTGTGTCCGGAAAGTCTGGTCTTTTTGTTAATAACTTGAAATAGAAGCAAATAATTGGAAATATAATGACGTTTCCATCTGTAATATCATGGGGGGACATCCATTGGTGACGATATTTTTGACCTTGGAACATAATTGGGTTTCACATTCTAGTATCGGGCTTGGGGAAAATTTTTTGAAAGTAGTGGATGACTGTTTTTTGACCCAGCATGTTTTGGGGGGAACAAGAGATGGTAACACACTCGATTTGGTGCTCAGTTCGGAGCCACATAGAGTGAAGAAAGTAGAGATTGGGGAACATTTAGGGGATAGTGACCATAATATGATTCGTTTCTCATTGAATGGCAAGAAATCTGGTACAGATAATTGCATGATGGTCCCAAACTTTAAGAGGGCAAATTATGTGGGGCTTCGTGAAAGGTTGGGGTCAACTGACTGGTGGGAACTGCTTAGCAGCAAATCAGCCGAAGCCATGTGGTTGAAATTTAAGGAGGTGTTAGATACAGGGGTTAAAGACTTTATGCCCTTACAGAAACGGAGGGTGGGCCAAGGCATTCGGTGCATGTGGTTTAATGGGAAGGTACGGGATAAATTTAAAAGAAAGCAACGGTTGTTCAGAGATTTAAAGAACCACTGTCCACAGGAAGCTGTTGCGGAATATAAACAGAGTCGCAGAGATCTGAAAAGGGAAATTAGGATAGCCAAGAAAGGTGTTGAAACATTGGTAACTAACAATTTAAAGCAGGATACCCAAACCATTTTACAAGTATATATGCCGAAAGAGCAATTTCCGGGATAAAATAGGGCCACTGATTGATACCACAGGGCGGTTAGAGACACGGGATAGGGAAATGGCGGACATGTTCAACCGCTACTTCGCGTCAGTTTTCATTAAGAAGTCTGAAATTGACATGGATGCCGAAGTAGGGGATAATGGGCCATACATTGGGGATGTCAAGGTTGACAGGGATGTGGTGTTAAAGTATATACAACGTATGGGGCAAAACAAGGCACCAGGGGCGGACAACATCTACCCGCGGGTCTTAAAAGAAGTAAAGGC
>JAVBJR010001274.1:0-3141 GCA_031546965.1 Dysgonomonas sp. | reverse complement strand
AGGTGGGATTTAGTTTTGTGGCTGCATTGCATTGGGTGTGTGGGGAGGGGCACTTTGCAACTGACGTCATATTATCTTCGCTCCACTTTTACTTGAATGTGTGCCAGCACATTAAAATGCGTGCACACACATATCGTGCGGGTTTCTTGAAGATGACCACCAGTGAAAGTATCCCACCCATTTCCATTTATTTCCCTTCAACTCTCATTTTCGTTTTTCTATAACTTTTGTATCAAATCCTGCAACAATACACTTTATTGCATGACATTCCTTACATTTCTCTGCTTTTCAATACATTTTACCTTAAAATCAGAAATTCAATGCAAGGAATGTTTGGATGAATGTGACCAATGTCATGGAAAGCAAAGAAACTCCTGACAACATTTTATATATAACATTCTGTGTATACATACAAGTGGATTTAATTTTTGATTGCATTCCTTTGTCAATCCATTTGATATGACATGTCATATGCAATGTTGTACTGTTACAATTTTATGGCAGACTAATAATTAAGAGCATTTTATTGTCTAGTTTCTTTACTAGAAATTGACCAGGAAAGTCAGGGAGATGAAATGCAATCAGTGTAAGTAATATTTTACAGTTAAATGTCACTTTGGCTCATTGGGTTCTGCAATATCACAATAGATATAACAATAGATCAAAGTTATAATAGTTTTATTTCGTGTTAACAATCTTTTATCCATTTAACCTCAAAAGACATGTGATTAGCCAGGAAAATATATTTTAATTATCTGGAAAATGTTTACTATATTCAGGGTTCATACTGACAGGGAAAGTCATGGAAATTGATCTTGGTCAGGAAAAGTCAGGGAAATTGGGTAAAAATATGAAAAAGTCGGGAAAAAGTCAGTGAAATTGCATGATCATCAGACTGTAGCCACCCTCATACTATCCCTAATACACCCCTATAATTCTAATGGCCACAAGTAAATTTTTAAAATCTTCAAATGTAATTCCTTACTTCAGTAAATCATCTCAATTTTTGTCTTAGAATAATTGTATTGTTTTTAAGGCGACTCATTGAGCTCGCATTGAGCTTTTAGCTGTTCTTCAGTCTACTATAAAAGTTCATGGCTCAAGGGTGTTTCTGGGAAAACCCAATAAAAATAAATGCATGCATAAAGTCTACTCTCTTTCCAAGCTACAACTGTGTATGAGTGTTATAATTAACACTCATAAGTTTGTGAATCTTTTCTTGTCAGTTTCAATTTTTGACTATTTAAATTAAAACTGTTAGAACCGTTGAAGAGAAAAACTGAGCTATTTTCTTCATTCACTCAGGTTGAAGAATTTATTGTCAAAGTTTGGAAAATCGCACGGAAATAAATGAAACGCCAATGGAAATGGCATAGTTCAGACTTTATAACTGTATTTATTTTTACTGGGTTATTTTCCAAGAAATTCACTTGAGCCGTGAACTTTAGTAGACTGAAGAACAGCGATAAGCTCACTGTGAGCTCACTGAGTCGACTCAGTTGTAACACTTCATCTTGAGTAAATCCTGGAGTGGTTCTGTAATTTGTGTTTCTTGGTTTGATACCAGCTAATATTTATAAAGAAGTTGTTCTCATCTGCATTGGTGCAAGTAAATTTCTAAATTTTAAAGTCTGCATTTTTTTTCTTATGTTGGAAAACCTGTCTGTGGTGGAAGTTTTTCTGGTCCCTTGAGATTCCACTGATTAAGACTTTGGAATTTTGTATAAAGTAGTCATGGAAATCCTGGAAAAGTCATGAAATTTTAAATTTGGTAGACGCCCTGAAAATTCAATATCAATTTAACTGTTTTAAATTTTTCTTAAACTTATTTTTAAAATAACTGTTACACTAATAATGGTTTCTCAAAATTATTAATAAATAAATAAATAATGTGGCCCCTTTATATCTTTTTAGTTTTTATAAGTTGTTTCTTGCTTTTCTCGGTGTATTGTGAATTTTGGCATTGATTATCGTAAATCTGTCTATGAATATATTAGAAAGTCAATGTTAATGGTTCTAATTTAACATTTAAAAAATACATAGACCTAAATACATTCTAATTATTTTAGATTTCATCATGCATATAGATAAAATCCAAATTCACCTTGTAAAACATGTTTCCCAATACCAATTTTTCCTACTATTCATTCATCATACATGATATATTACAATTTTCACAAATGGTTACTATTATTCATTTGATTATTGTAGTTACACGATTTGGTAATAAAGTGTCATAGTTATTGAACGTTATAAATTTGCCATTCTCTTTCATATCCATATTTGGGGTTATATGATATGTCTTGTGAAGGTGTTAGACAGGTTAATAATATGATGTCTATACCGAAACATTTTATTGCTCTGTATGTAACCGAACATAATATTTTCAAGTGGGGCAATTTGCAATGATATTGTTTTAGCTGTTGTGAATAAACATTAATAAATTGGGATGGGAAATGTTTTGGAAAAATCGGTTTAAACTATATGTTGATAAGCATTTATGGTCATCATGTGTTCGTTTTATTGCGATATTCCAATTTTAAGTGCTGTAACTTTGGAAGTGTTGGTGTAAGTCGTAAAATGGTGATTTAAAACATCAGTCGTGTTTCTATAATCGAGGTTTATGTGTAGCCATACTCGTTTTTATACATTATAGCTATGAAGGATTGGGAAAATCCAGTTATGGGGGGCATTTCGAAATTTTTAAAGGGGTTGATGATATATTTATGTACTCCAGGTAGCAATGGAATTTTCTTTCGCAAACTGACAGTTGGAATTACATATTTTTTTATATTTTAAATCTCATGTATAGATCATTTTATTCATTTGTGGTGTGTGGAAAAACAAGGAAAATGATGTTATATTCCGTGTAATGGGGAGAGAAAGAGAAATAAATTGAAAAGCGAAAGGAAAGCTGTGGTTTGATATATATCAGAGTTCATCTGAAATTAGAATTGCAAAACACAGTGTTCATATTTATTGATGATTTCCTTGAGTTTTCTCTCTCAAACGTCCCATTTTGTTTCGTTTGTTTGGAAATTCCGGAAGCTGATCTGAAAAGCGGAAATGACCTAGTGCATATTGAAATAAGTTTAACCCACATGTGAAAATTGACTGATCCTCTAAAGTTCTTGCACTTTT
>JAVBJR010000334.1:0-3271 GCA_031546965.1 Dysgonomonas sp. | reverse complement strand
AAATATAAAGGTTCAAAACTAAAATATTGGTTTTTATACGTTTTATAGGCTTTCATAGTCTGGCTACAACCCCTGCTCATTACATTTAAAACTCATTCCAATTGGGACTAATTCCTATTAGGACTCAATCCTATTAGACTTTCTTATTCCTGTTTTACTTATAAACAATAGAACCTATTCCTACACTGTGATTTTACTGTTTTAGATATAATTTCTATTAGACTTTATTCCTATTATATGCTATTCCTATTAGAACTGTAGTGTTTTTTAGGCTTAGCACTATCTTACACAGTATTTCCTGGTTGAGTGATTAGATTTAGATTTAGCCTTTATATCTTAAAGGGCATTTCCTGGTTCTACTTCTATTTCCTGGTCCTATTTCTTGGTCATATTTCCTGGTTCTACTTCCTGGGTCCGTTGGTATAAAAGGGACCCACAACTCTTGACTAGCCAGTTATAATTCTGCTCTCGTACAGATATCTCACATGTATATTACTATGATAATATTAAAACTAAATAAACAAGTTTTCTATGTAAGATACAACAATTGGCGATGAGGATATTTTTTCACCAACGCAACTTCACTAGGTATGGTTTCTGAGGCTGAAACGGCTCTACTGGCACTCATCCAGCAGCAGCAGCAGTGGATGGAGCAAGTTCTTCAACGTTTTGTGGGAGGCCCGCAGGCATCTCACCACAATGTTTCTTCTTTTCCACCTTTCGATAAAGTTAAGGACAGATGGGACTCCTTTTGTCGGCTGAATCAACATTTCAAGGCACATCAGGTCCAGGCTGAGCACCAGAAGCGAGCTTATTTCTTGTCCTGGGTTGGAGCAGAGACGTTTGAACTTCTTCAAAAGTTAAATGGTGATATCTACGTCAGCACTCAAACCTATTCAGTTTTGGTTGACTCACTCAGTCATCACTTCAAATCCAAAACTCATGTCCTGGCAGCAAGGTATGAGTTCTACAGAAGCCATATGAAACCGGATCAGAAGTATTCCGATTGGGTTGCGGATCTCTGGGGCATTGCACGTGATTGTCGTTTTACGTGTGAAGGCAGTACCTGTGAATTATCGTTTGTGGATGGACTTATTCGTGATCAAATTGTGCTAAACATGCCATATGATCAAGTAAGAGCCTCTGCATTGCAGTACAACAACCCTTCGTTGGAGGAAGTTCTCAAGGTTGCTGAAGCATATGAAGTCACGCAACGTACTGTGAAAACCATCAAAGGTGACTGCGAAGCTCCGCAAGTTCACCAGATGAGTAGCTCCTATAAGAAGTCCACACACCAGACCACAAACACCAACGGGGCGAAGGCTGCTAAGGCACAAGTCACTGCAATAAAATAATGTCCAGACTGTGCTACAAAACACCAGAGAAGCGACTGCCGTTTCCTTTCCTCAACTTGCAACAAGTGTAATAAATTGGGACATATTGCTTCAGTCTGTATGTCATCAACCACCTTGGAAGACAGCAAAAGCAGTGGACACAGGAAAGCAACAATCTTACAAAAAAGAGGAAGTTCAGCATCTCAAAGTAGACTCTCTTTGTCACATGAAGCGCACACCCAGCGCACATGTGAAACCTCATGATAACAAAATGTCCATTGCCCTTGAAGTTAATGTACATACAATGGATTTCCAGCTTGACACGGGTGCCACTTGTTCTGTAATTGGACTTCAGGCTTACCAAGAACTTGGTTATCCTACATGTAAACCCAGTAAGCAACGGCTGAAGTCATATGGGAAGTCCAAGTCAAGCTAGGCTCCAAAAGCCTGAACCTTCCACTATTGGTAGTCAACACCAGTGGAGGTCATAATTTTGGAATGCACTGGTTCAACGTATTCAACTTTGCCATATGTGACGAAGTAATGGGATTAACTGGGGACTCGAAGGCTTCACTGTCCAGTTGTCCTTCAGCTCAACAGGCAATACTCGAACAGTTATTCTCATCTCACATTGAACTGTTCAAGCCTGAAATGGAATGTTGCAACTCCTACAAAGCATCATTGAAACTCAAACCTGGAGCCATCCTAAAGTTTTTTAAGTCTCGCCCCATACCGTTTTCACAATTGGCGGCAGTCAATATGGAAGTTGATCATTTCACAAGAGCAGGCATATGGAAACCAGTAAAAACCAGTCAGTGGGCAACACCAATCGTTGTAGTTCCCAAGCCTGACAGTACAGTGCATTTATGCGGAGACTTCAAGGTCACTGTTAATCCACAACTCGAAGTGGAGCAGTACCCTAAAGTTCCGTGTATAACGCGCACCCGTGTATAAGGGGCACCCTCAATTCTGGAAAAATACTGACATTTTTTATTAGATAACGCGCACCCCATGTATAACGCGCATGTTGCGGGTGAGCGGTGCACATGTTACCGTGAGCTTGGCCACAAAACCGGTTTTTTTCGAAAAACGTCCATGAACATAAAAGAACCAGAGCGTGGCAAAACATATTACAAAATAGTTTTAGTTACGTTAGGTTAATTAGTTTTGTCTTGGTAACTTAAAATATTGTAACTCTCGTAACAAAAAGTTAGAAATCGTACACTATTCCTTCCGACGATGAGAATTAACGTTAGATAACGCGCACCTCATGTATAACGCGCACCTCCATATTTTAGGAAAAAAATAAGATTTTCCATTAGATAATGCGTGCGTTATGCACGGAACTTTAGGGTACTTGTTTCCTCGTGCGGAGAAACTTTTTCACAAATTGCAAAAAGGAGACAAATTCACCAAAATCAATTTGGCGGATGCATACCTGCAAATGAATTTGGATGATGATTCAAAAGAATTTATGGTGGTCAACACACCATTTCGCCTGTTCCAGTACCAAAGACTTCCTCTTGGTGTTGCCAGTGCTCCTGCAATTTTCCAATGCCTCCTCGAGCAAATCATCACTGGTGTGGACAGTTGTGGAAATTTCTTCGATGACATCAATTTCCACGAGTGAAGATGATGAGGAACACTTGGTCATTTTAGACAAGGTTCTAACATGCCTAATGGTGTTCGCTGCAAGAAATCTAAATGCACGTTCTTTGCGCCTGAGTTTCCGTACTCAGGTTACATAATCAATTCTAAAGGACTGCGTCCATCAGACGAGGGCATTGTGGCAGTAAGAGACTTACCTCACCCTAAAAACGTTCAAGAACTCCATTCTTTCATGGGCAAGGTCAACTATTACAATCGTTTCATTGGTGGATTTTTTCAACTAGCGGCACCGCTGAATGCCTTGTGCAAATAAAGCGCGAAGTTTATAT
>JAVBJR010001004.1:0-6412 GCA_031546965.1 Dysgonomonas sp. | reverse complement strand
TTCACTTGAAAACGCCGCCATTAATAGAACGCGCGTCGTTTATCGCGCTGCTTCCGTGGCGTCGAGTTCGTTCCTGCCCCGTAATTTTAACGTTTGCAGGGTCGTGGGTTCGAATCCCAATTTGGGTATGTTTTTTTTTTTTTTACTTTTTACTTTTTATGAGCCTCTCCTGTCTTTACTCGTGTAGATTTGCGTTTTGCTTTCTTCTTTTATTACAAATACGTTTCAGGTAATGCAACTTGTGAAATTAAATTATTCAATAAATATCAAAATCAACAGAAAATGGCACCGCTAACCCCCATATACACTTAGGAATGTTTCCTTGTAAGTTTATATATGTTTGCCTTGAATGGTGTTTGTGGGTTTCTGTGTTTTTTGTTTGTTGCATAGATCCATATGCACCAATTGTTCGAATGAATGCAATCGCCCTAATTAAAACAAAAGGGCCTCATGCAATTTAAAAGACTAACAGTCCTTACAGAATCCATGGTGTCCAATGGTCCTTTCTTAAACCAAAGCGCCCAACGGACCTTACTTAATTCAAACAGCTTAATGGTCCTTACTTAAACCAAACGGCTCAACGGTCCTTACTTAATTCAAAGGGCCAAACTGTCCTTACTTAATCCAAAGAGCCAAACGGTCCTTGCTTAATCCAAAGGGCCACGGTCCTTGCTTAATCCAAAGGGCCTAATGGTCCTTGTTTAAACCAAAGGGTCCAACGGTCCTTACTTAATTGAAAGGGCCTAACTTAATCCAAAGGGCCAAACGGTCCATTCTTAATCCAAAGGGCCCAATATCGTTTAATTTTTTCACAGTCATTTACACTGAACTCCTTTTTTTAATAAACTTAGTACCCAAAAAACGTAGTTTTTTTCACGTCTTGTTCATATTGCTGCAGTGAGGCATTAAATAAAGAAACGTCGCTGCAAAAATTGTAATGATTATAATCATAATGACCAGGGAGGTACAGCAATGCCAATGGTTTCTATAGTGTGGTGGGAATCGCATCTGCTTCACACGCAGAAGGTCCCTGGTTCGATCCCGGGTGGAAGCGTTTGCCATTTTATAATTTTACTTTAATTTTTATAAAAAAAATAATTAGGCCCTGCTCAGGTTCCAATTTTGACACTGACAATGTTTGGAGTATGTAAGTCGATAATTTTGGGATGAACGAATTTAGTAATGCAGATTTTTATGACACTATTAGATCTCATACTTCTGACACGATCTGTGGCAAAAGCTAGTTTTTCTTTAGCTGGGAGTTGATTCGGTAATGGTCAGCAGCTATGAGAGTCAGCAAATAATTTATAAAATGTTCGTACCAGCTAGTACAGCCTAATTCAATAATTTTTGGAGGACAAATGCTTCCAGCTGTGATTGAACCATGGGCTTTCTGCATGTAAAGCAGATATGATAACCACTACACCACCGAAACAACAGCATGCAATATTGGTCGTTCTATCGTTTCTAATATCACAGAAGAAATTTGTGTTGGCACTTCCTTAATTACCTTCTGGAATGACAAATCTGGAAATAGATGTGAATGCCAGTTTATGCAATTTGACTTGGTAGTAGTATAGGGGGGCGATTGAGCGTACAAAGGAAGCCGTCGACCAATCAGAAGCAGGCTCCGCCCCTTGACCTAATTAGTTAACCAATCAGGAGCAAGGTCACGCCCCTTAGGCCACGCCCCCATGTCAGGCTCCGCCCCGGGACCTATTTTAGGCCACACCCCTATTTTCTTGGAATTGGTGACGTCATAGGGTGGTAAATTTGGAATTTTGGATGAATTCCGTCCTATCTGACTGTAATTAAGCCCCTCCCACTTCCGGTGACGTCATATGGCAATAATTTCTAATTAATGAGCCTGCACTGAGGCTAAGTAGTCTCCACCCACTCCCTGATGACGTCACACGGAGGGATTTTTGAATTCTGTCCTTGGTGAATGGTATTATTGATGTAATTTACAAACGCTTATGAAATCAAGCTTAGAAAAAGGCCTAATAGTGTTTTTGGGTATGAAGATACAGTTTTAAGTCGTCATTGAATTTTATATAAATGTGAAAAAACCGCCGACTGCAGGATTCGAACTCACATCATAGGGGTTCAAATTAGGACACATTAGCCCAATGGGGGCGGAGAGTCGCTAAAGCTACACGATTTGCGTCGCGTAGCTGCAAGTGGAGCACCACCTTAACTGTACAAGCAAGAAAGGCGACTCCAGCATCAGATTCCATGTTTTTCCGGCCAAAACCAAAGTGAGGAAGGTGTGGATGGCAAAGTTAAGAGCACGAAAAGTGGTCAAAACAATGTGTTTGCAGCAAGCATTTTGAAACAGATGATTTCCTCTAACTTGAAGGTAACACATAATTCATTTTATACTGTAAAAGTGGGCATTTTCGTGGGGAAACAAATTCCGACGTTTTGCGGAAATGTGCCAATGAATAAAAATTAAATAGCGTTTTAAGCAAAATCCAGGTGTCGTACTGCCAATAACTTATGCCCTCGCTGCAGCGTTTACTCAATAACATAAACGCGCAATGGGCGTAAGTGAAGCTACGTCTACTTTTACAATGAAATTTAGCTTCGGAAAATTATTATGCCGATTTAATAAAGTGTCAAAGAAAAAGTCTACGTGTGCAAATATCGGGAAAATTAAGTTACACGGATGAATTCCTTCTATCAATCTACCAACACCATCATTTTATAGATAAGATCCTGTAATGAAAAATTGGATACTGATCGGCTGCTACGTCGACTGAAAAGAGAACTGAAAACTTCTTTGCAAAATGTCATATAATTGATAACGTATAAGAAAATTGACAGTGGACAGTATTTTTTATAGAGCTAGTCATTACACAGGTTCATCATGGAATGCAAGGGACATCATAGTATATGGAAACCATGGATGCTGATAGCCTGCTACATGAACAGAGAATAAAACAGCAGAAAAGTGATACTTTGGAAAATGTTATAGACAACATTAAGGACGTTGTGAGGAGTCAGTACTCTGAAAGTTTGACTTTTTGTATGTTCATCACAGAATGCAAGGGACTACACATGATCTTGAAACTCACGACGATGATAGCCTGCAACATGAACGGAACAGACATCAACACGATATTTTGGTAAATGTAATGGACAACATTAAGGGCTTTGCGAGGGATCGGTATGTTTAAAGGACATATATCGTGGTCCAGTTTCTGGTCAAAGATTAGAATGATAGTTTTTCCATGGAGTTCTACAATAATGTTGAGTGTACCCTAATTTTTTTTACAATTTGAGATGCAGTGGTTGTTTTATGAAAAATGTACAATTGGTAGCGTTTTGGTGGCACGTTTTGGTGGCAAATACGTCACTGGCACTACGCCAACCACGCCCTATCGCTGATACGTTTCTGACGTCATGGTCGGCAGTTAGCCAATGGCGTTCCAATTCGTCGTAGTTCTTCAATTCTCGATCACTCTGTCAATAATTTTTTAAAAACATTCCAAACGAAAGTCATAGTTTTAATTTTCTCTTTCCTTTAAACCGTTTTAAGGGCATGGGACCTTACAAAACCACGATACATGTCCTTTAAGTAATCCACAAATAAATTCTGCAACCAATTATACGGTCCTACGTGGATATACTACATGACCTGTTAACAAAATATCATTATATTTATCCAACCATCCGTAACGGGTGTAATTACACTGTATATAAAACGACGAAACATAAAATAAATTGCAATTCATCTACCAAGATTCCACATTGATTAAATCTGTCATCAACTCTTGATTGATTCTTATGATTATAAACATCATGAACAGCCTGCGATTATAAAATATTAATCTCCTACATTCGTGCTGGCATTCAGCCATTCCTGATACGCAGCAGCATACCGAACAAGTTGTTGGAATTTGACAGGGGCAAGTGAATGAAACTGGTTATATCCCTGCGTATATGTATGCAGGGTATACCTGGCAAAATTTATTGAATTCTTGAATTGTCCCTCCATTCCGATCGTCAATTTCAAATTACGTGTATTCTAAACCAGCACGTGTTAATTATTTCACTGCTGGTCCCGGTATAGGTATACTTAGCTTATTGGTGTGTACAAGGTTAGTATAATAAAGGCTAAGTAATGAAGAGCATGAGTGGTCCTTCTTTTCTTACTTTAAGGACCAATCACCGAGTGTTCTTCGTTATCTTGCTATGTTAACCACTTTCCTCGTCAGAATACTGGTTTATCAGCATGTCCTTTCAGTCAGTTGGGTGCACTGTATAAGGCCAAGATTTCCCAAAGGAAGTATTGTTTAGGACCTTTTGGGAACTTTTACTACCCTCCGTTGAGCTTTTATTGGCCTTTCCGGGCATGTAGGGGTAGGCATGGGAGGAACGGAACTAGGCCCATAAACTATGTGTTTAGAATATTGTTTCAGTGTATATTAAACAAGACCTGAAAAAACTAAGTTTTTTGGGTACTAAGATTATTTACAAATCGACACGAGCGTAAATTATAAATTTGAGTTTTTAAAGTCAGTTGCCACAAGCGCCGTCACTGCCGCATGGGCTGTGCAGTGAAAGCAACCCATGAAGCTACCCCCACTTTGGTTTTTGCGAGTGAAATACTCGTGATTCTATAAGTCGTAACCTGAGAAAAACTTTTGATAGACGAAAATATAGTGCAAGACTGATTTGTCTAGCAAATTTCTGCTCTCTAGGATGTGTAGAAGTTGTGTAAAAATTAGCTGAAAGTTATTGCAAACAAACAAACACCAATTCACGGCGAACGTATATAAACTTATTAAAAAATGGGCAAATTCCGAGCATAACAACCGAATTAGCGACATATATGTGGTGTGCTTCCTATTTCTAGCCGTAATATAATTTAATGAAACAGAAGGTAAGAAAGAAGAGACTTTATTGCACTGAAACAGAAGCCTCTAGAGCCTCTATAACAAACACGCAGCAGTTTAAGCAGTTTACTTTGCTGTATCCTAATATTTACCCAGCTTTCATGAAAATACTTTTATGATGCTCATTTGTGGCCACATTGTTCAACGGTATTTTTATTTCCGGAATTTATTACATACCGGTATTTCGCCTGAAATTAGGAAAGCGAACTTCAATTTCAACATTTTAAATAACTTTTCATTAGCTATTTCTGTAATTATATGTTATTTAACTTTTATTGATATATTGCCAAACGTGTACTGTGAAAATAAGATAAATTATATGTCCATGAATGCATGTTTGGTAACTGTTTTTATAGTTGGTTATACAGCCCCTAATTTGCTTTGTACAATTTATTCACATGAAAATTAATTTTGTAATTCCTCTGCCTGCATATGGCATCATAATTGTTGAACAGCTTCAGATTTCACGCAAGTCTAATCATTTGCATATACAATTATGTATGCTATATGGCCCGAAACTTTTGTAGCATTTGCATACCTTAAATAAAGATGACGTTTGGAAGCTCACTTTATTTAAAACCAGCATTAAAACATTAAAGGCTTTATAAGATATCCCAGTATGCTTTGTTCATAAATATACAGTGCATGTATCTGTAAATAGAAAGGGTTTTGGCTCAATTTTGTAACTCTTTTTCTGACGCGTCATATTGAAGCGCGCTTCGATCACAAGAAAATAAATAAGTAGTCTATTTAAATTAATCGCAATGAAAACACAATTACCATTATTCAGTGAAACCTGTGAACTTGACCACCCTTACATGCTGACCACCTGACAAAGTTGACCGTTTTTTATGGAACCGAAAAGTCCGTAGGATTTACATAGGGGTGACCTTCTTTAATCTGACTGACTACCTTTGTACCTTGAACGTTTACCACATTTTATAGTACGCTGCCATATATTTATAATGTGTTTAAACCTGAAAAGTTGACCACTGTATAGGAAATGTGAAAATTAAAATTGCTCCCATGACATTTTCCTGTCCGTAATTTGACACTATCTATGATCAAGGAGTTATAAGTGTGTCAGGAGCTCCAAGCGCGATCCGCAGAAAGTCCTCCTCCGACTCGAATCGAACGGCGCTTCTACGCATGTGTACCGCCCTTCCCTTCGCCATGTGGCTGGTGGTTTTGAACTGCGTGCTATATCGTGTTATCAATGTTGCTACATCGAGGTACGTAGCATCGCTTCCGTAAACAATTTGATTCTCAATAAAATCGTTTTATAATCGCATCTTGTGGTTTTTGCAACTCCCTTTGCAATGCAGATCACAATTTACAAACATAATGTTTAAATTTATCAAAAGTTGGTAATCCTAGCTCTATGTTGTGTTAAATTTCCTATCTAGATGTACTAAAGTTTAATTTAATTATAAGGTAGAATTTATTTTGCAAAAATACTGCTTCTCATAATTGCAGGTACTGTGTTGTTAATTAATGCTATTTATCAATTA
>JAVBJR010000747.1:0-3548 GCA_031546965.1 Dysgonomonas sp. | reverse complement strand
GACAACGTGGCATGTTCTGCTCTGGATGGAGTAAAAGACAGATTTCCAGTTGTCCTGAAGACCCCAGAAGAGGTATTAGTCCACCAATCTTTATAAATACACTTTATTTCATGATTCATACCACTCTGGGAAATCTGGAACACCTGGACAGAAATGTTTTAGCCCAACATTAAAGGAAAACTTTTGGAATTTACCCAAAATTTTGTCAAAACCTGGAAATTAAAGTCGTGAAATTGATATAAATACAACAATCCAAACAGTTTGTATTAAACTCAAAAGGGCCATCGATATTGGTTGACTGTAGCCGGAGTTTATTACAACACCACTTCTACTGCAGTCAACTTTTGCGCAAAGTTTCTTGTGGCAGAATTTAGAAATAATTTGGCTCATATCACTTTAATTATTTGAATCCGTTGAGAACTTTAGCAACAGTCCATTCTGTTCAAAAGTTTTTGCTGATTATGTTTAAAACGATTTCAATATTAAAGTATATAGTTTATTTCCTGTAAGACTGTTGCAGAGCCGCAAAGATTATGGGAAGGACCACATTATATGTGGAATTGTTGACTATATCAGGTGCTGAAACCCAATTTCTGCCCAAAATCCGTTTCCTGTATCGGTTTCCTATATCAGAAGTGATTATAACTGACCTTATCCGTATATACGGATATGGTGACAATAACCCAGGGTGTCTACTGTCATGGAATTCCTGGATTTCCTGGAAAAGTCATGGAATTTGAAAATGGTCATGAAATCATGGAAAAGTCATTGAAATTTGAAATTGGTCATGGAAAACCATCGAAAAATGGTTGATATTTAAAAATATTCAACGTGTTCACAATAATATCTGCACTAAATTATAATACAGTACAGTAAAACCTGTCTATGGTGGAAACCATTTGTCTACAGTTAAAAATTTGGCTTTTTTGTACTGTTTATAAATGATTTAAAATGCTCTCTATGTTGGAAAACCTGTCTGTGGTGGAAAGTTTTTCTGATCCTTTGAGATTTCACCAATAAAGACTTGGAATTTTGTATAAAATAGTCATGGAAATCCTAGAAAAGTCATGGAATTTTATATTTTAAATTTGGTAGACACCCTGTTAAACCGAGGTGACACTAAACGGTGAAATCCGTTTTAAATTGAATTCATTTTGAGATAAAATAAGATTGTAATAGAACTATTTTAACCTGCGTAGTATATGTTCTAAGAAAAGTAGTAGTGTAGTAGGATCATTGGGGACGGAAGTGATGTCACAATCGGAAGTAGGTGGGCGTAGCTAATGACTAGTACCCGGTTCAATGACACGCCTACTTCCGGGTGCCCATAGGAGGTGGTTGTCATTGAACCGGATACAAGTAATAAGCCACGCCCACCTACTTCCGGTTGTGATGTCACTACCGTCCCCAATGACCCTACTGTACCACTATAATATTTTCAAGCCAAACTTTGCACCGGTAGCTCCACCCTCTGCCATCCCCATCTTAAAGGCCGAGTTTGTGATTGGACTGCCACGACCTCCTCGAAGGGCGTGGTGGTAAACATTGTCCAATCACAAACTCGACCTTTAAGACTGGAGGGTGGAGGGTGGAGCTACCAGTGCAAGGTTTGGCTTGAAAATACTTAGTACAGGAAACTTGGGGGAAATTGTATGAACCATGTAACTAAAAAAGATTTGGTACATGTATGTGATTTAATGGAGACTGATATAATATTATAGATTAAAGAATCTGGGAAAGATTACGTTTTGAAGAACAGCTTGGTGAGAGCCAGCATCTTCTGCGTGGACAAGATCCTAGCCGTGGTGGAAACTGTGGTCACCGTCGCACCGGTCATCAACGTGAGTATACCGTACACGTCCCCAAATGGTTTGTAGACTGCGGAAAGTGGATTTGTTGGGAATGTGCAGACTCGTACAGTGACCGAAGCCAGGGTTTCCTTGAAAAAGCTGTACAGATCTTCGGCGAATCGCGCGGCGACGAATGTACGTCATAAAAGAATGGTATAGAGATGAGATGCCATATGTTGCATATTTTGCTTGAACAGTGGTGTTTTAGTTTAAAGAAAACGTGGGATAAAATGATTAATACAGCTTTAGTGCGTAAGGCATGCGCAGCTATTGACGCGCTAACTTCGTTATCAAACTCCGTAAATGGCTTGGCATTGCAATTTGGGATGTGTTTGAAAGTTGTGTAGTGGGTTTAAAAAATGAGTTTGTTGCTTTGAAAGGGTTCTCCAAAAAAGAGGATTCCGAAAGAAGGGATAGTGGATGCCGTGTTCTCCATCCCACGTAAGCTGCTCAGATTCCTCGGAGTGCTCGCGTGCCATCACCGACAGTTGAACGAAGGCAAAGAACCAGTTGAAGGTACATTTAAAGTTGTACATTCATTTGGGGAAATTAACCAAATTTCACTTCACATAAGCTGACATTGGCTGAAACAATTTTTAGAACTCTACTGCATTTCTAAATTTATAAATATAATATGAAAACTGGTTTTCGGCCAACCAGATTTCGGTTTCTCTCACTTTGGCCTCCATATCATATTGGAGATCAAAAGTCCTTAAAGGTGAAGTGACATTTTATAAGGTGGCATATAAATCGCTCCAAATATGAAGAAAACAAAAAATTACAGTGTAACTCTAAAATTTGTATAGTTCAGTTGTATTATATAACTAATAATAAGAAAAGTTGGCCAACTCAAAGTACATTTATCAAATTACTAACACTATTCAAAAACGATGCAGCCAAAAGCTGTCGAAAAATTCAGGGTTACTCTACATCATGCCGTGCACCTTTAATCCATTTTTTGATGAAATTAAAATTCTAAAAAATACATAGACATCTCACCTTTAATAAAATCGATGTTGCATGAACAGCGTGCAATTTCAATCATTAGTTCACCTTTATGTAAACCTATCAATTTGGTAATATCTTGGTATAATATATGTTGTGAACATGGTGTGTATATTATTTACTTTTTATTACTTTCAGAGATAACCGCGAATAATTCCACCAAAGAAGACCGCAAACGTAAGAACCCTGATGATGAAGACGTGGACATCGCTGACCTGGCAAACAAGAGTTTCGAAAGTTACAAGTCTGATGAGGATGCTGATTATGAGGTATATACTACATATACTTTTAATTTAGGGAACGTTCCCAAATGACGTCACTATAAAATTCGCCGTTTTGGCTCCCCCCACCCCTTGGTCATCAATCGTCATTTCATACTGACCCCTCCCCCCCCCCTAATGACGTCACTTCAAAATGTTTCCATGCTTTTTTGTCAAAAATAAGGAACATGCCACAAAAAATTTGTTTTATATTAAAGATCAATTAATGATGAAAAGTTCACGTGGTAGATTAATTAGCAGGATCGTCTTGTCCAACAACTCTTCATCTATTTATTATACACAAAGTTTTGTTGTACAGTCCATTATATCTAGTGTAAAAGGGACGTCACTTTTCTTAATGGACCCCCCCCCCACCCCCTTGTCATCATTAGTCACGATTGCTTGACCCCTCCCCCCCTAAACCTAGTGACGT
>JAVBJR010000108.1:0-31838 GCA_031546965.1 Dysgonomonas sp. | reverse complement strand
AATTCGGCACTATGAATTTCAAAACCATTTTCTTCCAAATACTTTTGGATATCCGAGTACGATTTGAATTCACCATAAAGTAGAATCTCATCCTCGTCTTGTTCTATTTCGTCTACCCCATAGTCGATAAGTTCCAGTTCGAGATCTTCGAGCGATACACCTTCCTTGGGAGATATTTTAAAGACACATTTATGGTCGAATAGAAACTCTAAGCTACCTGTTATTCCTAGTGAGCCATTATTTTTATTAAAATAACTACGCAGATTGGCTACCGTACGGGTGGGGTTATCTGTGGCAGTTTCTACTACAATAGCAATCCCGAAAGGACCATATCCCTCATAAGTTACCTCTTTATAATCGGACTCGTCTTTAGAAAGAGCCTTTTTTATAGCACGTTCCACAGTCTCTTTAGGCATATTTTCTTTCTTCGACTGCTGTATTAATACCCGCAAACGAGAATTGGTATCAACCTCCGGACCTGCTTCTTTTACTGCAATAGTTATTTGTTTTCCAAGTTTTGTAAATACACGAGCCATATTGCCCCAACGTTTCATTTTCGTTGCTTTACGGTATTCAAATGCTCTTCCCATATCAAGTTTATTATAATTTCTTTAAGGTCATAAGACCTGTTTGTTATTTTATTTTCTGAATACAAAAGTATAAAAAATAGCCTATACAAAAAACTAATAATACACTCATTAGTAATAATGATTTTTAATCTCTAAAATCATTATTAGATGCGATTGTCAAGATAACGTTAATTGTGTTACTTTGCATCATTTTCGGAATAACAGAATTCAATTTTTAATGAAAAAACTATCCTTCAAACGAATAAGTTATCTTTTGCATCTTTGGTTGGGAATGCTATCGGGCATTGTTGTATTTATTGTTGCCATTACCGGATGTATATATACTTTTCAGACCGAATTACGAGATATATTTCAACCGAGCCAATATGTAGAGGTACAAAATAAGCCATTTCTTTCGCCATCCGAACTTAGGGAGAAATCTAAGCAATATATGTATACCTCTGCTGCCGACAGTAGTAATGTGATTTATGGAATCACCTATACCAAACAGAATAAGGCTGCTACAGTAGCTTATAATAACCATGAGGATGGCTATACACTGTTGATACTGAATCCGTATTCGGGAGACTATATAGGTAAACAAGTCTTGAAAGACGACTTTTTCAGATTTGTACTCTCCGGGCATCGAAACCTTTGGCTACCTAACCCCATAGGAAATCAGATAGTTGGATGGTCGGTTCTTATTTTTGTTATTGTACTGATTACAGGAATTATTTTATGGATTCCCAAAAGGTGGAACAAGAAATCTCTAAAGCCCCGTCTTACCATAAAAAAGAAATCGGGATTCTTCCGATTCAATTACGATCTTCATAATGTGCTGGGTATCTATGCCGCATTCGTTGTATTGGTGATTGCTCTTACCGGTCTTACTTGGAGTTTCGAGTGGTATGCCAACTCTTACTACAAAGTGATTTCGGGAGGTGATGAGCGTAAAAAGTGGCAGGCAGCCCAATCCGACACTACTGCCGTAATCTCTCTTGATAATACAGCAGATATGCTTTGGGCAAAGGCAAAAGCCGAATATCCTATCGGAGCGGAAGGATCGTTTATCTTTGATTTCCCCAGCAAAAAAGCCGATGCGTATCGTATAGGGTTTAACTCTGCAAATGACGATACGTATTACAAAAGACACTTTCGCTTCTTCGATCAATACACTCTCAAAGAGCTAGAAGGGGGCGGAATGTACGGCATCAAATACGAAGATTCGTCTGCCGGAGATAAATTTTACCGAATGACTTACGATATACACGTAGGTGCAATAGGCGGTTTTGCTGGTAAATTACTGGTATTCTTTGCCAGCTTGATTACTGCCAGCCTTCCGATAACAGGCTTTATTATTTGGTGGAAAAAAAGGTATAAGCATAAAGAGGGTAAATGATGTACCCATAGAAAGTGAGGCAGATACAATAGTTAGTGATGATATATTATTAAATGATTATCCGTAATTAAGCCTAATTTTATTTTTGTATGTCACTGCCGCTATCATAAGCCTATCAAATAAATTTTCACCAAAGTATCTTCTGTTGAACTTGTAGCAAAATTCATTGAGATAAAACTGTAAGTATTCAGGCTTTATGTCGTGGTAAATATCCAAAAGCATTCGTTTGAGATTGCTGATGGCGATATGCACCCATGGCAAAACTTTCCCGATTTCATTTTTAGGAATTACCTGAGGGCGATGTTCTCTCACTACCTCTTTTAATTCTGTATAAGAAGTAGAATTGTCCGAGTCAATGATTGATTCCTTTGAAACATTATTTTCAACCAATGGAGTTATTGTTTCTGATTTTAGATCAGGTATTACAATCATTTTTATATGACCTACTTTACGTGGTTTTCCGTTTTTCGTGATTTCTCCTTCTACAGGCTCACTTTCTGCCATTACTAAAACCTTGCTTTTCTTTTGACTGCCACGACCCGGTTTTAGAGGTTTATCTTTCTGATCATCATCTGATTCTGTCGAAAAAAAGCCTTCATCCAATTTGATTACTCCAGAAAGAGAATATTGGTTACGACATGACCTTGAGACTTTCCCAAAACGGCTTAAAGTGTTGGAATCCAAAGTAGCACAAGAAGGTCTAATCCTTACCGAATCTCAAGTCGTAGCCCTGGAAAAAGCCAAAGAGGAGAAGGTCGCTCAGGGAGAAATAGAAACCCATCACCCTGGCTTTTTGGGAGTACAAGACACTTACTACGTTGGCTATATCAAAGGTGTAGGCAAAATCTATCAGCAAACCTTTCTTGATACTTATTCTAAAGTAGCCACAGCCAAGCTCTATGACCGTAAACTCGCATTGGTAGCAGCTGATATGCTCAATGATAGAGTAATCCCAATGTATGACCAGTATGGAATTCCTCTGATGCGTATCTTGACTGACACAGGAACAGAGTATTGCGGAGCTAGAGAACATCACGAGTTCCAATTATATCTTACCATTGAGGATATTGACCATACTAAAACCAAAGCTAAAAGCCCTCAAACAAATGGCATCTGTGAACGATTCCACAGAACAATGCAGGATGAGTTCTATGCTACTGCATTCCGTAAAAAGATTTACAAGACCATTGATCAGTTACAGACTGATCTTGATATTTGGTTGGAATACTATAACAATCAAAGACCTCATTCGGGCAAACATTGTTATGGTAAAACACCTATGCACACATGGTGTGATAGCCTTCATCTTACAGAAGAGAAGCTCTTATCGAATCATTATCAAAATATTGTATCTTTGCCTATGTCGGGTGAAGTGGAAACAGGCAATGCTGGGGAGAAACCTGTCACAAATAACCCGACTGACTGGAATGGTCGAGGGGGACGAAAATCACCCTCTAATATCATTCCTATTCCAAGAAATTATGTCTTAGAAAACCCAAATAGAAAACCTTGAATAAATTGCCCAACTGTCAGATGGAGTCTTAACTTTTACAGAACTAATCAGAAAAACTTAACAGCCCTGCCCCGAAGGCGAGGTTGGGTGGGGTTCCCTTTGGGGAGGCTGCGTGGGGTCATATATTTCGGTCAATACATTATATGCTTTTTCAACGTTGTCTATGTGCTTAATAACAATAGATCGTTTTCCTAAATGCTCTCTTAGCTGACAATCGCGGTGATGCCCTTGTACATAATTAAGCAGTTTGTCGAAAGCTTGTGACTGATAATATAGCGAATCGGGATTAGCAACCAAATTGAGAGACATTTGTCCTTTTTTCAGAATTACTTTCTCTATACTCAAGTACTTTGCAATTCTACGGATACGTATTACGCCTATAAGGTCTAAGCCCTCTTGAGGAATTTCGCCGAAACGGTCTTTCAGCATTTTGCTAAATTCAGTTATCTCTTCTTCTTTTTCCAAATTATTAAGGGTACTGTAAATAGCTATACGTTCCGAATCGTTGGGTATATATATGGGAGGAAATAGAAGCTCTAAATCGCTGTCAATAATTACATCATCTACAAAGTTGTCACCTTTGTTTTTTTCTCCGTCTTTGCTTTCGTGATACAGTTCGGCAAATTCATTATTCTTTAGTTCGGTAACGGCTTCGGTCAATATCTTTTGGTATGTTTCATATCCAAGATCGGCGATAAAACCACTTTGTTCGGCGCCTAAAAGATTTCCTGCTCCCCGTATATCCAAATCTTGCATGGCTATATGAATACCACTGCCCAGTTCGGCAAAATTTTCTATAGCTTGCAACCTGCGTTTGGCTTCAATGGTAAGGCTATCCAACGGAGGAGCAAGCAGATAACAGAATGCCTTGCGATTTCCACGCCCTACACGCCCGCGCAATTGATGTAGATCGCTTAGCCCAAATCGATGTGCATTATTTATGATGATCGTATTGGCATTGGGTATGTCTATGCCCGATTCTATGATAGATGTTGCAATAAGTACATCGTACTCAAAATCTACAAAATCGGTTATTATCTCTTCTAATTTAGTAGGAGACATTTGCCCATGAGCAACAGCGATACGGGCATCAGGAACTTTTTTCCGTATCATCAATTCTATTTCAGGTAAGTTGTTTATCCTGTTGTTGAGGAAAAATACCTGTCCGTTTCGGCTCATCTCAAAATTGATGGCTTCGGCTATCAATTGAGGATCGAAAGTGTGCACCTCTGTTTGAGTAGGATATCGGTTGGGTGGGGGTGTTGTGATGGTCGAAAGGTCTCGAGCACCCATCAACGAGAATTGAAGCGTTCGGGGGATAGGCGTAGCAGTCATAGTCAACGTATCTACATTTGACTTCATCTGCTTTAGCTTTTCTTTGACCGAAACCCCAAATTTCTGTTCTTCATCTATAATAAGCAGTCCTAAATCTTTGAACTGTATGTCTTTATTTACAATACGGTGTGTACCGATCAGTACATCTATTTCACCTTTATGCAGTTTATTGAGCAGTTCTTTTACAGCAGCCGGTTTGCGTGCCCTGCTGATATAATCGACTTTACAAGGAAAGTCTTTTAACCGATCTCTAAAGGTATGAAAGTGTTGAGCCGCCAAAACCGTCGTAGGCACCAGTACAGCCACTTGCTTATTATCGGCAACAGCCTTAAAGGCTGCCCTTATAGCAACCTCCGTTTTACCGAAGCCCACATCGCCACAAATAAGCCTATCCATCGGGCGATGATTCTCCATATCTTTTTTAACATCGGCTGTAGCTGTTACCTGATCAGGAGTATCTTCGTATACAAAAGAGGCTTCTAATTCATTTTGCATATACGTATCGGGAGAGAATTGGAAACCTTCTTCTTCATTACGTTTCGAGTAAAGTACAATAAGCTCACGAGCAATGTCTTTGAGACGTTTTTTCGTGTTTTCTTTCATCTTTTGCCAAGCTCCCGACCCTAGTTTGTTTAAACGAGGAGGTTCTCCGTCTTTGCCTCTGTATTTCGATATTTTGTATAAAGCGTGAATGGGCACAAATATAGCATCGTTATTCAGGTACGAAACTTTGATGTGCTCCTGCAATTTATCGTTGGCTATAAGCCTCACGAGTCCTCCAAACTTACCAACTCCGTGATCGTTATGAACCACAAAATCGCCCACTTGCAATTGCTTCAATTCTTTGAGGCTTAAGGCAATTTTTCCGGTACGGGCATTATCCGATTTGAGATTGTATTTGTGAAAACGGTCGAAAATTTGATGATCTGTAAAGCAGCATATTTTCAACGTTTGGTCATAAAAGCCTTCGTGCAGTGTTTTGTTGATGGGTATTAAGGGTATATTATCACCTCTGTCGTCGAAAATACTTTTCAGACGTTCGATCTGCTTTACACTATCGCTAAGGATGTAAATAGTATAACCTTGAGCCACGAAATCGTGCAAACTTTTGCTTACCAAATCGAAATTCTTATGGTAAATAGGTTGTAAAGCTATTTGGTATTCAAAAGATGCGTCAGGAATCTCGGAACAATTATTTCCAAACTGTATTTTTTTGAATTTTTGAATCTCACTAGTAAAAAGAGGTTCGGAGATTAATTTCGATTGAATATCGTCTTCATATTCGGGGTTATCCAAAATTGCATTATCTTCAAATATAGAATTGAGACGACCTTGTACCCACGAATAATCTCTAAATCCGATAATGGTTTCAGCAGGTAACAAGCTCAAAAGGGAATCTTGAAGTTGATTGGGCTTAGACATTTCGGGTATGATCTGTATTGAGGTCAATTGCTCCTTCGACAACTGAGTTTCGATATCAAAAAGTCGGATAGTTTCGATTTCATCGCCAAAAAAATCGATACGGAAAGGGTATTCACTCGAATATGAAAAAACGTCCAATATACTTCCTCTTATTGCATATTGACCGGGGTCGTATACATATTCGGTATATTCAAAGCCGTACGAATCAAGAACTTCTGATACAAATACCGAATCTAATTTTTCATTAATGGTAATTCGTAATGTGTTTTCGTTGAGTGTATCTTTCGATACTACTTTTTCGGCTATAGCTTCGGGGTATGTTACAATGATTAGAGTTGTATCTATGTTTTGCAAACGGCTTAATACCTCGGTTCGGAGTATTACGTTTGCAGGATCCGATTGCCCGTATTTAATCGCCCGTTTGTATGCCGACGGAAAAAATAATACGTCCTTTGATCCTAATAACTGGTTGAGATCGTGATAAAAATACCCTGCTGTTTCTAAATCGTCCAATATATAGAGATATTGTCCTTTTTTTTGAGTAAACAATGCAGACACAAAAACCGACCATGAAGATCCTAACAACCCTTTGATATGTAAGTTTTTGCTCTTGTTCAGAGTGCTTGATATTGCTTTAATGCTTGTATGCTCGCCAAAAAGTTGGAGAGGAGATATTGATTCCAAAATAGATTCTTTTAGGTTTACAAAGGTAATAATAATTGAAGATTGCAGCAATACACCTATAAATAAAACAGAAATAGAGTTTTTTTGATGAAAAATGTTTAAAAATTACACGAGATACATTGATAAAAGCACGGAATAATTAATTTTGGATAAAATTGCAAAACGATGTCGGATTCTATTGTTATTATTCCAACGTATAATGAGAAAGAAAATATCGAAAAAATGATTGAAACGGTATTTTCCCTTTCTAAGCTTTTTCATATTCTGATAGTCGATGATGGCTCTCCTGATGGAACTGGTGCTATTGTAAAGCGGTTCCAGGAAAAATATCCGGAATCGTTGTTTTTATTGGAAAGAAAAGGCAAACAAGGTTTAGGTACTGCTTATATAGCCGGTTTTAAGTGGGCGTTGGCTCGCCGTTATCAGTTTGTATTTGAAATGGATGCCGATTTTTCGCACGATCCCAATGATTTGATTCGCCTTTATGATGCTTGTGCTATTGGTGGGGCAGATATGGTAATTGGGTCACGTTATTCTACCGGTGTAAATGTGGTGAATTGGCCTATGGGGCGTGTTATCATGTCGTTTTATGCGTCTAAATACGTACAAATGATAGTGCGTATGAATATACACGATGCTACTGCCGGATTTGTTTGTTACAAACGAAAAGTGTTGGAAACTATTGATTTGGATAAAATACGTTTCAAAGGATATGCTTTTCAGATCGAGATGAAATATACGGCATATACTCTCGGATTCAAATTGAAGGAGGTATCTATCATCTTTGTAAATCGGATTTTAGGTGAGTCTAAAATGAGTTCAGGTATTTTCAGTGAAGCTTTTTACGGTGTCATAAAACTTCGCCTGAATAAAATGATGGGGAAGATTAAACCTAAGAAATAGTTATAGGTCGTTAATTTAAGAGTCTTTCCTTTACTGGAGCTAATAAAATACTAAGGTCGTTTATGAATAAAGCGACCTTTTTTGTGTCTTTTATACTAGTTAGATGTATTCGATATGGTTTCTTATCTCTATTGGTTCTTGCAATAATATTGGTGGTGGAATAAGAGCCATTATTAAACGACTTTTCTGTTATAATTTGTGCAATTTCCGAAAAATGACACTTCGATTTAAAAAAATCATACATCGAACTCTCAATTGTTTGATTGGAGGTATCTATCTTTGTTTGACTTCCATAGCCCATAAAGAGTAATAAAGACAGGGCTAAAAGTATGTAATGATAATAGGTGTCTAATTGCTGAAACAATATTAAGTAAATAAATACTGCCAGAGTCAATATCGCAAAAAATAACGCAACAAGGCTCCTTTCTTTATATACATAACATCCTCGATGCTCCTCATGAAATAAATGAATTTTTTGTTCTGTCGCGATATTCTTTTTAGTAGGAGCATTTTCGGCTAATATATTTTCTATTTTAACTATGGCATTATCATATATCTCTGTTAGCTTTTTAGACTTTTTTCTTAGTCTGGAAGTCAGCTTTATACCCTCTCCGTATATATCGTTTTTGAAAATGAGTTCATATGTATATGTCGTGACATATTGAGATCCGTTATCAGAAAATTGAATATGACTCACATTTTCTAATAAGGCTATTTTTTTACTCTGAAATAGGTTCTTTTTGGTAACCGTTTTTTTATTGGTGTCAATAATTATTTGTGTTTTGCCGAAGAGAAAGCATATAGTTACTATAATAGGGGGAATTAAAAAAGCCAGGCATATGGAGATAATATCGATATTTGGATCTTTCTCATAGGTGGTAAGTGAAATTGGTATAATAATCATGTATAAACTTACAAACAGGATGATTCCTAGAGATAGAAAATCTTGTCGTTTGGGGTAAAAAATGATTTGGTTTTCTTTAATCTCGAACAATTTCATAGGTGTAATCAATTAGTATAAATGATTTGCAAATATACATCAAACACCAATATATTCTTTTATAGAATGGTTTATTTTGTCTACTTTTGCTTATTGATTTATCATAAGTTGACAAGTAAATATAGGATTTTAAAGAATGAGAATAGACATTATAACCGTACTTCCACAAATGCTCGAAGGAACAATTAATTGTTCGATCCTTAAACGGGCTCAGGATAAAAATTTGGTTGATATACAACTCCACAACCTTCGTGATTATTCGTTGGATAAACACCATCGGGTTGATGATTATCCTTTTGGGGGAGAAGCCGGTATGGTAATGCAGATCGAACCAATCGACAATATAATTTCTCTTTTAAAGAGCCAACGATCTTATGATGAAGTGATATTTACATCGCCCGATGGAGAACAATTTGACCAGAAAATGGCTAATAGAATGTCTTCCTTCGAAAATATCATTATTCTTTGCGGTCATTACAAAGGTATCGACTACCGCATTAGGGAGCATCTGATAACCAAAGAGATATCAATAGGAGACTATGTGCTTACAGGAGGCGAGTTGGCAGCAGCTATTATTACAGATGCCATAGTGAGATTGATTCCGGGTGCTATTGGTGACGAGCAGTCTGCTTTATCAGATTCGTTCCAAGATAATTTATTGGCACCACCCGTCTATACCCGTCCGGCAGAATATAATGGCTGGAAAGTCCCCGAAATATTGTTGTCGGGGCATGAAGCCAAAATTGATGAGTGGAAGCACCAACAAGCAATCTCCCGAACAAAACGCCTTAGACCTGACCTGCTATCTGATGACTGATAGCTGTTAACTGATTAGAAAGGATATCCCACAGCAATGTGCCAAGCTGTGTTGTCTTTGAAGTTAAGTGGATTTAAAACAGCCCATTTCGATTGATAACCATCTACAACTTGGTATCCGCTTTCATCGGTTCTATATGTGGGGATATCCGCCGGATTATAAAGTTTCCAGCCACAATCGAGGCGAATAATCACAAACTGGAGGTCTAGCCTCACACCCAATCCCCAGGCAGAGGCAATTTGCTTGTAGAAGCTATCGACTTTAAATTCACCTTTATATTGCCTTTCACTACCTCTTATAGTCCATATATTTCCGGCATCTAAAAAAGCAGCTAATTCGAATTTCCAAAATACTTTACTTCTGTATTCTACGTTTGCATCGAACCGTAGGTCGCCCGATTGATCGTTAAAATTAGCATCCGCCCGGTAAAAAGATCCGGGTCCGAGTTCTCGGGCAGCCCATCCTCTCACACTGTTGGCTCCTCCCGAAAAAAAGCGTTTTTCGAAAGGTACTTGTTCGTTATTTCCATAAGCATAAACAATACCGCCACCCAAACGCCAAGCAATAGCATTTTTTTCGTCTATTCGTATGGCTTTACTATAGTCAGTGTTGGCACGTACATATTGAGCAAAGAATGTATTGAATATCTTTCTCGATCCGGTTTCGGGATCTTTTTCTACATGTGCCAATGACGATGCCAATGCCAATAGGTTACCTGCAGTTTCAATAGATGCTATAAACGAATAGCTCGATCTTTTGTTTCTTCGGGTGCTTGTCGGAAAAAGTCCCGGTATTGCATTGTTTGTTTTAAAATAAGTATAGCCTGTACTTACGATAAATTGATCAGTGAAACTGTATAATTTGGCATTGGGTGTTAATGTAGTTTCAAAAGCCGGATCTAAATAAGGAATATGTGCATAACTTACATCTACTAAGTTAAGCGTATGGCGTACCGTATTATTCCCCCGGTTTTCCCATATATATTTCACCCCTGTGGCGAAAACTGTTCTTGTAAAGTAGTCAGGGCGGCGTTGGTATGTATAGTTCGAAACAAATTGAGTTGAAGCACGCAATCTACGCCTTAAATCGTGGTCTAAAAACGGAAATAAGAATCTGGGGAAAGTAAGTGAAGTTTCGCCTCCTATTTCAAAATAATTATCGTTGAAACTAGAAAAACTGGGGGTAACTGCCTCATACGACCCACGTATTTTGGCATTAAATAACTCCGATCCTCTGAAGACATTTCGATGTACGTATCCCAAACTGGCTCCCACTCCAAAAAAACCGGCGGAGTTTGTTCCTTCTATCTCGGCAGAGGTGCCTTGTTTTTTGTCGGGTACAGCTGTTATTATACATCTGAGTTTTGTAGAATCATTCTCTATATATTCTTCGTATTTTATATTTACGTTTTTAAGGATGTGCAATTGCGACAACGAATTGTAGGTCATAGAAACCTGATTTTCGTTATACAATGCTTGAGGTTGAATATAGCAATTGTCTAAAATTACAAAAGGCTTTATATACTTGCCTCTCTCCCCATAAAAAATGTGATAATTTCCCCTAGTTACCGTATCTGTTGCTGCATAATGACTAAGGTCTCCATCGGCAATAGGATCGTAATCGACATAAATATCAATCTTTCCTACATAATATTGACGGTGAGGAACTTCTGCCGTTTCTTTACTTCCTACACGTTGCGTGAAAGGGTAAATAACGAGTTCTAAATCGATTTTGTTCTTTTGAGTTACTGTATCTGCAACAAACCCTATATATTCTTTATTGAATGCCATATAGCCGTTTCTTCTCAATAATGAGGTGATACGCCCTCGTTCTTCATCTAACAGGTCGAGGTCGAACCTGTCACCTTGTTTTAGAAGATTTCCCCTGCTTAAATATTCATTTAGGTTCAGACGGGTCGAATCAGCAGAAACCTGCCCTCTCCTGCGTAAGCGGAACGATTTGTTGATAACATCGGCATCAAATACGGTGTCGCTAACATTTATTTTATAAGACTCTACATTTGAAGGTGCTCCCGATTTTATATCGTAAACGATCTTTGTTCTTTTGTCTTTTTGTGTTATTAAAGGAGTGACTTGGGCGCTTAGATAACCTTTGTTATTCATTATTCGCTCCAAAGTAACTACAGTTGGCGATATCTGTGTACTATCGTATAACACAGGAGGCTCCCCTCCGTGTTTAAGAGCTTTGTTATACCATTTTGTAGTATCTTTTCCCGATAGATTATATAAGAATAGTGGAAGTTTGAATATCTCGAAAGTTTGGAAATTTGCTTTTTGTTTTACATACGGTTCCATGTCGAAATAAGAAATATCTTTAGCATCTATTTTTACGGTAGATACATCAAGTAACGATTCGTTATCGGGAACATATTTAGTAGAGCTGCAAGAATAGCCCAGCAGTAAAAGAATACCTATTGCGAAAATTAGACTTTGAGGGCTGAACTTCATTCTGAAATTTATAATATTATATAATAAAAAGTACTGAACAATTAACCGCTTAAAAAACGACAAATTTAGGATATAATTGTATCTTTTTTGTAGATTTGCCCAACAAAGAATATTAAATAATGTTGGTTATCGTACTCTGATGAATTTAAGCAAGAATAAAATAAAGTATATACAATCTCTGAAAGATAAAAAGTACCGTGATGAATACGGCACTTTTGTTGTAGAAGGTGATAAAATGATAGCCGAATTAATAAGCTTTGTAAAATGCCAACTGTTGATTGCTACACCCGATTTTATTCAAACAAACCAAATAAAAGATTACAGGATAGACGAAATTATAGAAGTATCTAAATCGGAGTTGTCTAAAGCCAGTTTTCTTAAAAATCCCCAACAAGCTTTAGCTGTGTTTTATCAGCCTCAATATCTATTGGATGCCTCCCTATTAAAAGAACAATTGGTTTTAGCATTAGATTGTATACAAGACCCCGGTAATTTAGGTACCATTATTCGATTAGCCGATTGGTATGGCATCGAAAATATAATCTGCTCCATGGATACCGTCGATGTGTATAACCCAAAGGTTGTACAGGCAACAATGGGTGCTTTAGCAAGGGTTAAAGTGCATTATGTAGATTTGTATAACTATTTGAAAAATACTCAAGGTTTACCTCTTTATGGTACTTTTTTGGATGGAGATAATATGTATCAGCAGAAATTATCAGAGACCGGTATTATTGTCATGGGAAACGAAGGCAATGGTATCAGTTCGCAAATAGAATCACTTATAACAAACAAACTTTTCATACCTAATTATCCCCAGGAGAGGATAACCTCCGAATCTTTAAACGTTGCGGTTGCCACCGCTATTATTTGTACCGAATTTAGACGCCGCCTGCAAAAACAATAAAGATATATAAGGTGTTATTAATACTTGAAGTGATTAATAATACTCAAATTCGTTGAGACTGAATACCTTTCAGTTTCAATGTGTCTTTTTGTATTTTACTAAAATGTTATAAAACATTTCGGTTTTTAAGGTTTGGGACGAAAAACTTCTTAAATTTAGGATGTAATATTTTTATTGTGTCACTTTACTAAACAAAACACCATTATAACTATGAGCTATTTAGATTTTAATAAAGATGAATTAGTTAATTTACAATATTCACTACACCGCGAAATTTTAAGTACTAATAGAGCAGGTGCCTATATGAGTACAACTATCGTAGGGTGCAACACCCGCAAATATCATGGCTTGTTAGTTTGTCCTATCCAAGAATTTAATGGAGAGAGTTATGTATTGCTTTCGTCTTTGGACGAAACAGTTATACAGCACGACCAGTCATTCAATTTGGGTATACACCAGTATCCCGGAGGTATTTACAGTCCTCTAGGGCATAAATACATTATCGATTTTGAGTTCGAACCCACACCCACACTTATTTATAGGGTAGGAGGGGTAGTGCTCAAAAAAGAGTTCCTGATGGAACACAATGCCGATTGTATACTTATCAGATACACTTTATTAGAAGCACATTCGGATACAACCTTACGATTAAGACCTTTTCTGGCTTTCAGAAACAGGCATCAATTAAGCAAAGCAAATTTATTTATTAATACAGAAACCGATACAATCGAAAACGGTATAGCATCGAAACTATATGCCGGATTTCCTACCCTCAATATGCAATTGAGTAAGAAGAACGAATTTGTAGATCGTCCCGATTGGTATTATAACATAGAATATTCGGAAGAAAGGGATAGAGGTTACGATTTTCAGGAGGATTTATTTACTCCCGGATATTTAGAAGTGCCTATTAAAAAAGGAGAAAGCATTATTTTTTCAGCTTCATTGAAAGAAGAAAAAACAAAAAAACTGGCAGAAGTATTTGATAAAGGAGTGGCATCTCGTCCCCCTAAAGACACTTTTATTAATTGTTTGAAAAATTCGGCTACCCAATTTATAGTTCAGCAAGGTAAAGACACGGAGGTTATAGCCGGTTACCCTTGGTTTGGACGTTGGGGACGTGATACATTTATAGCTTTACCCGGACTTACTTTAGCCGGCAATTACGACCTCGAAAGTTGCAAGGGAGTATTGGATACTATGTCGGGAGAAGTTAATAACGGACTGTTTCCCAATATCGGTAAGAGCGATCATGCTGCCTATAACTCGGTAGATGCACCCATGTGGTATTTTTGGGCAATACAAAAGTACGCAGAGGCTACAAACGACAAAAAAATGGTTTGGAAGTCTTATGGCGAAAAAATGAAATCGGTATTAAACGCATTCAAATCGGGAGTAAATGAACATATTCTGATGCACGAAAACGGGCTAATATGGGCAGGACAAGAAGGTAAAGCCCTCACTTGGATGGATGCCGTAGTTGCAGAAGGTCCCGTAACACCCCGTAGAGGATATGCAGTAGAAATAAACGCATTGTGGTACAACGCTATACAATTTACAATAGAGCTTGCCGAAGCCAACAAAGATACAACCTTTGCAGTTAAAGAATGGAAAGAACTAGCTGAACGAATCAAAGAAAGCTATGTAGCCGCTTTTTGGAACGAAGAACTTGGATATTTGGCAGATTATGTCGATGAAAAGGGGCAAAATTTAGATATACGTTCCAATCAGGTGATAGCAACCTCATTGCCTTACAGTCCCATCAATGATGAGATAAAAAGCAATGTACTGAATGTAATTAAACGCGAATTGCTTACCCTTAAAGGGTTGAGAACATTATCGCCCGGACATCCCGATTATAAAGGAATATATAGTGGCGACCAACGAACCCGCGATTTGGCTTATCATCAAGGTACAGTTTGGGTATGGCAATTGAGCCATTATATAGAAGCTAATTTTAAACTTTATGGAGATGCTTTTTACGGAGATGCCAAATGGATCGTAGAGCGTTTTGAAGAAGATATGACAGATTATGGAGTATGCGGTGTAGCTGAGGTTTACGACGGCAATCCTCCTCACCATCCGGGTGGAAGTATTTCACAAGCATGGAGTGTAAGCGAAGTACTTCGTATCCTGCAAATGATAGACCGGCACAAAAAACAAGACAAAAAATAATAAAAACAACCTATAAATGCTATGATCTAGTATGAAAGTATTAATGTTTGGTTGGGAATTTCCTCCCCATATATCAGGAGGATTGGGTACTGCCTGTTACGGATTAACAAAAGGATTGGCTAAGCAAGAAGTCGAAGTTCTGTTTGTTATGCCTAAGGCTGCAGGAGATGAAGACTCCAGTATCGGAAAAATAATAAATGCCAGTGATGTGGAAATGCCTACAACAACATCTTATATAGATGATTTTTGGCAGAATGTAAGCTTTCTCCCTGTCAGTTCAGGTCTTATCCCGTATTTAGGTTTAGAAGAATACGAACAATATGTAACACAAACGGAAAATGGACGAGGGCAACACTCTTTTGTCCACTTGGGAGGTAAGTTTTCGTTTTCGGGCAAGTATGGCTCCAATTTGATGGAAGAAGTACGCAATTATGCCTATGTTGCATCTAAAATAGCAAGGGAAAACGATTTTGATGTTATCCATGCTCACGATTGGCTCACTTATTTGGCAGGTATTGTGGCGAAAAAGATTTCGGGCAAACCTTTGATCGTGCATGTTCATGCTACCGAATTTGATAGAAGTGGCGAAAATGTAAACCGGGTTGTTTATGATCTCGAACGTCTCGGTATGGAACAAGCCGATGCCGTAATAGCTGTAAGTAATCTTACCCGTAATATTGTGATCAATAGGTATGGTATAGCCAAATCGCGTGTATTCACCGTACATAATGCAGTAGACTTCTCGGGACGTAAGGAGATAGAGGTCAAAAAAGCAGTCAAAGAAAAAGTAATCACTTTCTTGGGTCGTATCACTTATCAAAAAGGACCCGAATATTTTATAGAAGCTGCCGCCAAGGTATTGAAACGTTGTCCGAATGTTCGTTTTGTTATGGCAGGAAGCGGCGATATGATGAATAAAATGGTGCAACGTGTTGCCAAACTTCGCATAGGGTCTAAGTTTTCGTTTACGGGTTTCCTTACGGGCGACGATGTAAATCAAATGTATGCCCAAAGCGATGTGTATGTGATGCCTTCTGTTTCGGAGCCTTTTGGGATATCCCCTTTGGAGGCTATGCGTACAGGTGTACCTGTTATTATATCCAATCAATCGGGAGTAGCCGAGGTTTTGGAACATGCGATGAAAGTCAATTTTTGGGATATAGATGCCTTAGCGGATGCTATGTATGGTTTATTAACTTATCCTATATTGACAAGTACTCTTAAGGTGAGAGGCACCGATGAGGTTAATTCCTTAAGTTGGGATGACAGTGCAGTCAGAGTGAAAAATGTATACCGAAAAATGTTAGGGTAACACACTTCTAAGGTACTTTTAATAGATTTAGATAATGAAAAATATAATAGACATACATAGACGGTTATGAAAAAAACTTTATGCTTTTACTTCCAAATACACTTGCCTTTTCAATTGAGGAGGTACCGTTTTTTTGACATAGGAAACTCCGATCAGTATTACGATGAATTTAATATCCGTAACTATTTACAAAAAATAGTAGAGCAGTGCTACTTGCCGATGAATAGGGTATTGTTAGATATCATTAAAGAGTATGGCAAAAAATTTAAAGTAGCTTTTTCTATAACAGGAGAAACCATAGAACAATTAGAGCAATATGCACCACAAGTGTTAGACAGTTTTAAAGAATTGGCTGCCACGGGTTCGGTCGAATTTATATGCGAAACCTATGCTCACTCGCTTGCTTTTTTGAAAGACGAGAAAGAATTGGAACGCCAATTAAATAAACAAGCTGCTACCATTAAGAAATATTTTGACCAAGAGCCTGTAACTGCCCGTTTGACTGGACTTATGTATTCGGATCAAATTGGCGAAAGAGTTGCTAAACTGGGCTTTAAAGCAATAGTAACAGAGGGAGCAAAACATGTGTTGGGTTGGAAAAGTCCTAACTATGTGTATAGCAATGTAAACAATCCGAACTTAAACGTATTGTTGAGGAATTTTCATTTGAGTGATGATATTGCTTACCGATTTTCGGACACATCATGGAGCGAATGGCCCGTGACTAGCGAAAAATTTGTAAATTGGCTCGACGCTGTAAATGAATCGGATGAGGTCGTAAACTTATTTATGGATTATATCACTTTCGGAAACCGGCATACCCGTTCTACCGGCATATTCGAGTTTATGCGTTATCTGCCCAAAGAGGTATTTAGCCACGACAAATTCGAGTTCCTTACACCTTCGGAAGTAATCAAGAAGCACAAGCCGGTAGGACCAGTACAGGTTCCTTATCCTATTTCGTGGTCGGAAGAAGAGCGTGATTTGAGTATTTGGTTAGGTAACGATTTGCAAAATGATGCCTTTACATCGCTTTGTGATCTTGGGGAGAAAGTTCGTTTTGTAGATAATGCAGTCTTAACTCAAGATTGGGAACGACTTCAAGATAGTGATCATTACTATTATATGTGTACAAAATGGATGTCGAATGCCTCGTCACGCAGGTTTAAGAGCGTATACTCTAGTCCTTACGATGCGTATATCAATTACATGAATGTACTAAGCGACTTAATTTCGCGCGTAAATGAGGCTGTCGGAGAAAAGGTTGCTTTATTGAAAAAAGATATTCTCTATGCTGATGAAATATCGAAACTCACTTTACCTAGTGAAACCGAATATTCGACATTACAAATAAAAAAAATAGCCGAGTTGTTGGATAAAAAGGCTAAAAAATCTCTTACTGAATCTAACTAATTGGTTAACTGTAGGTGAAAATGATAACGTATTTCAGTGTAGGGGCAGGGTTCTGCTCTGCCTGCAAATAAATTATGATTATTAGAGGGTGGAGTAGCCCCCTCTACAAATACGATAAATTACTGTAAAAAACAACATTTTAAATAACAAATTCTAAGGTCTGTGACCTTAGAATTTATATTAGTGTATTAATAATAATTTTATGCAAAACGAAAAATTACTGACGCCGGATTATCTATTTGAAGTAAGCTGGGAAGTATGTAACAAGGTTGGTGGTATCCACACGGTTATTGCGACAAAAGTCCCTACTTTAGAAAAAGTGTTGAGAAAACCTCACATTTTAATTGGTCCGGATGTTGTTAAAGAAAATGAGTCGAACCCGGAGTTCATAGAAGATTCGCTTCTATTAAAATCTTGGAGAATCAAAGCTGCAAACGAAGGTTTACGCATTAGAGTAGGTCGATGGAATATCGCCGAAAAACCAATTGCAGTATTAATTGATTTTACTCCTTTCTTCTCTCAAAAAGATGATATTTTGGGAGTTATGTGGGAAAAATATAAATTAGATTCTCTATCCGGACAATGGGATTATATCGAACCCGCATTGTTTGGTTATGCAGCAGGTAAGGTTATAGAGAGTTATGTGAAGTTCCATTGCTCGCCAAGTGACAAGATTATTGCACAGTTCCATGAGTGGATGACGGGTACAGGGTTATTGTATCTTAAATATGCAGTTCCACAAATAGGATGTGCATTTACTACTCATGCAACAGCATTGGGAAGGTGTATAGCCGGCAATAATTTGCCTCTTTATGATAGCCTAAAAACTTACAACCCTGATAATATAGCTCATAATTTTAATGTTACCGCTAAACAATCGCTAGAAAAAATTGCCGCCCAACAAGCCGACGCATTTACAACAGTAAGTGATATCACAGCAAAAGAATGCGAACAATTTCTCGGAAGACCGGTTGATTTGGTAACTCCTAACGGATTTCAGGACTTTATTACCGATGAAGCCGAATTTGCTAAAAAACAAAAAGACGGACGTCAAAAACTGGTAGCCGTTGCAGAGGCAATATTGGCTCAACCGGTTGACAAAAATGCCCTATTGATCGGGATTGGTGGACGCTACGAATACAAAAACAAAGGGATAGATGTATTTATTGAAGCATTGGGCAAACTGAATAAAAACGATGCTTTAAATAGAGAAGTAATTGGTTTTATACTAGTTCCTGCTGGTCATCACGGTCCATCAAAAGCTCTGTTGCATAACCTTCAAAGCAAAGAGTCTATCTCACCTTTGGCAAATCCGTATCTGACACACGACTTGAATGATGAGAATTACGATCCTGTATTAAATTCAGCAAGACAAAACCAGCTGTATAATACAAGTAACGATAAGGTGAAATTGTTCTTCGTTCCTTCTTACCTCAATGGTAACGATGGAGTATTCGATGTACCTTATTACGATTTGTTGGCAGGACTCGATTTGTCGTTGTTCCCATCTTATTACGAGCCGTGGGGATATACTCCGCTCGAAAGTGTTGCTTTTAAAGTACCTACTATTACCACCACTTTAGCCGGATTCGGGCTATGGGTAAAAACCTACTACAAAGGCGATCGTCCCGGTATTGCCGTCATAGATCGCACGGATACAAACGATGCAGAGGTAATAGACCGAATTGAAGCTCATGTAATTCGTCATGCTAAAAATAGCGACGCAGAGTGTCAAGCTGCTAAACAAAATGCATATGAGGTCTCTAAAGTTGCCCTTTGGGACAATTTGGCAACATATTATATGCAAGCCTATAGCTTGGCTCTTGATAAAGTAGCTCAACGCTATACCGAAAGCGATTTTATTTCAGAAGAACCACAAATTAATTATATTCCACAAATGTCACAACATTCCGCACCCAACTGGTTTAATGTTATCGTACATCGCAATGTACCCCAAAAACTAGGTGCACTCGAAGAATTAGCCAACAACCTTTGGTGGTGTTGGAATCAAGATGCAAAAGACTTATTTGAGTCGTTAGATCCTGCTATATGGAAAAAAGTATATTATAATCCTATCGTATTGCTCGATAGCATAAGTTTGCAACGCTATCAAGAATTAGAAAATGATGGGGCATTTGTAGCAAAATTAGCTGCAGTGCATCAGCATTTTAAAACATACATGAATAACAAGAGCGATTTGAGTGACGCTTCGGTTGCTTATTTCTGTATGGAGTACGGTTTACACAGTTCTTTGAAAATCTATTCGGGTGGATTGGGTATTCTTGCCGGCGATTACTTGAAAGAAGCCAGTGACAAAGGCGTACGTATGACAGGTATTGGTCTACTATACCGATATGGTTACTTTACGCAACGTTTGTCAACATCCGGAGAGCAAGAAAATATTTACGAAGCTCAATTATTCGATAAAATACCAGTTTCACCTGTACGCGATGAAGAAGGTAACTGGCTTACAATAAAGATTGCACTACCGGGTCGCGATTTGCATGCACGTATTTGGAAAGTAGATGTCGGACGTGTTGAGCTATTCTTAATGGATACCGATATTGAAGATAATTTACAAGAAGACCGTTCGGTTACTCACCATTTGTATGGCGGTGACTGGGAAAACAGGTTGAAACAAGAGCTTTTGCTTGGTGTTGGAGGTATTAGACTGCTCGATAAGATAAATCGTCATTTTGATGTATACCATTGTAACGAAGGGCATGCTGCCTTTACAGGGCTAGAGCGTGTACACAAATTGATGGTAAACAGAAACTTATCGTTTGAAGAAGCTAGAGAAGCTATCCGTTCTTCGTCGTTGTTTACTACTCACACTCCTGTACCTGCCGGACACGATGCTTTTGACGAAGGGTTGTTACGTAAATATATTTCTCACTACCCCGAACGTTTCAAAATAAGCTGGGAGCAAGTAATGGGATTGGGACGTGTACATGCCGATAATCCGCACGAAAAATTCTCGATGAGTAATCTTGCCGTACATCTTTCTCAAGAAGTGAATGGTGTGAGTTGGTTACACGGAAAAGTTTCGCAAGAAATGTTTCAAGATATGTTTCCCGGCTATTTGGCTCAAGAATCGTATATCAGTTATGTAACTAACGGTGTGCATTATCCTACATGGGCTGCTCCCGAATGGAAGACCCTATATGAGCGTATTTTTGGTGCAGATTTTGCTACCCATCATTACGACAAATCGTGCTTTGCAAATATTCAAGGAGTACAAGATAAAGAAATTTGGGATATTCGTCGCAAATTGCGTGGTGCAATGATAGAGCATATCAAAGAGCGTATCAACAGTAACAACGAGTTGATGTATTACACACCTCGTGAAATCGTTGAAATCGTTGAAAGACTCGATCCTAATAAATTGACTTTTGGTTTTGCCCGACGTTTTGCTACTTACAAACGTGCTCAATTATTATTCAAGAATATAGATACGTTGAACGAAATTGTAAATCATCCTACACGTCCTGTTCAATTTATCTTTGCCGGAAAAGCTCACCCTGCCGATAAAGCCGGTCAAGATTTGATCAAAAAAATTGTAGAAGTATCTAAATATCCTCAATTCTTGGGTAAAATCTTATTTATCGAGAATTATGATATGGAACTTGCGTCAAAATTGGTACAAGGTGTCGACATTTGGTTAAACACGCCTACACGTCCTATGGAAGCATCGGGAACTAGTGGTGAAAAGGCAGTTATGAACGGTGTTATGCACTTTAGCGTACTTGATGGATGGTGGGTTGAAGGTTATCAAAAAGATGCAGGATGGGCTTTGCCTCTCGAGCAGGTTTATGAGAACAACGACTACCAAAATGAGTTGGATGCCGAGCTAATTTACAATATTATCGAAAATGAGATAGCGCCGTTGTACTATCAACAAAACTCGGAAGGTATTCCTACCGAATGGGTACAACATGTGAAAAATTCAATTGATAAGGTTGCGTCTAACTTCACTATGAATCGTCAGTTGACTGATTATGAAGACCGTTTCTACAATAAATTGAGCCAGCGTGCACGTGTGATCAGAGAAAATGATTATGCAATGGCAAAGGATATTGTTTTATGGAAGCATAAAATGTCGAGAGAGTGGGATGGTGTTGAGATTATTTCGGCAAAAATGCCAAGTGTTTACAAGGAACCCATTGTATTAGGACATACGTATGAGATGGAAATAAAACTAACCTGTGGTTCGCTTTCGGCTGAAGATATAGGTGTTGAATTGGTGATTACTAATGATACTACAATCAAGGGAGAAGAGTTCTTGATTAAATATCAATTTACTTGTGTATCTCAAGATAAAAGTGTTGCCACTTATAAGTTGAAGCATACAAGTAAGCAACCCGGTACATTCAATATGGGACTTCGTATTTTTGCTAAAAACGAGATGTTGGCACATCAACAAGACTCGGGTCTGGTAAAATGGATGTAAAAGAAGCGACTGAAAATTCTTGTAACTTGTAACTAAATTACTCGTAACTATATTTATATGGCTATTTTGTTTTTCAATTTAGCCATATAATGTTTAATGCTATGACTTAACTTAATATCTGACATTACAATGAAAGTTTCGATATATGGTGATAGCGGACTCGAAAAATATCGGTCTACTATTTTACGCAGGCACGAAAAATATCAGTCGAAAGTAGCTCAATTGACAAGTGGTTCGAAATTGAGCGATGCTGCCAACGGCTATCTCTTTTATGGGTTACATGCTTACCCCGATAAATGGGTATTACGTGAATGGGCTCCAAATGCTGTTGCAGTTTATCTGATGGGTGATTTTAATCATTGGCAGATAGACCTCAAATATGCTTTCTATCCAACACTGGGAGGTAACTGGGAAATAGAACTTCCGTTGGATGTTCTAAAACACGGTATGCTGTATAAGTTATGGGTAAAATGGGAAGACGGGGCAGGAGAGAGGATCCCTGCTTATGTTCGTCGTGTTGTGCAAGATGATGTAAGCAAAATATTTTCGGCTCAGGTATGGCAGCCCAAACCTTATGTATGGCAATACGATCAACCTAAAGAAGATGTTGCCCCCATTATTTATGAGGCACATATTGGGATGTCCGGAGAAGAAGAGAATGTAGCCACCTACAATTATTTCAGAGAAAAGGTGTTACCTTACATTGCCGACATGGGGTATAACACCATACAATTGATGGCAATACAGGAACATCCTTACTATGGATCGTTTGGCTATCAGGTTTCTAATTTTTTTGCTCCCAGTTCACGATTCGGTACACCCGAAGAATTGAAAGAGTTGATAGATACAGCTCATAAACTCAATATACGGGTGGTTTTGGATATTGTGCATTCGCATTCGGTAATCAACGAAGCCGATGGATTGAGCCGTTTTGATGGAACTTTTGATCTTTATTTTCATGCGGGAGAACGAGGAACACATTCCGTGTGGAACTCTCGTTGCTTCGATTATGGTAAAAGTGAAGTCTTGGCTTTTCTCCTTTCTAATTGTAAATACTGGTTGGAAGAATTCAAATTCGATGGTTTTAGATTCGATGGTGTTACCAGTATGATGTATTACGATCATGGAATAGGACGCGATTTTATCGACTATTCGATGTATTATGACGACAATCAGGATGACGATGCTATTGTTTACTTGACTATGGCAAATAAACTGATACATGAAGTAAATCCACAAGCATTTACCATCGCCGAAGATGTTAGCGGAATGCCCGGATTAGCCTCTTCCATCGAGGAAATGGGTATCGGTTTCGATTATCGTATGGCAATGGGTATTGCCGATTTTTGGGTAAAAATACTCAAAGATAAAACGGATGAAGAATGGCATGTGGGCGACATGTTCTATGAATTAGCTAACAAACGAAAAGAAGAAAAGACAATCAGCTATGTAGAAAGTCACGATCAGGCAATGGTAGGAGATAAAACGCTGATGTTCAATCTTCTTGATAGTTTGATGTATACTGATATGAATGTCTTTGGACGCAATCCTAAAGTAGATAGGGGTTTGGCACTTCACAAAATGATCAGATTGGCTACGCTTGCTACTGCAGGAAACGGTTATCTTACTTTTATGGGGAACGAATTTGGGCATCCCGAATGGATTGATTTTCCGAGAGAAGGTAACGATTGGTCTTATCAATATGCTCGCCGTCAGTGGTCGTTGCTTACAGATACGAATTTGAGGTATCGATTTTTAGCGGCGTTTGAAAAAGAGATGTTGAGATTGATAAATAAACAGGATATATTTTCGTTCCGACCTTTTGCTATTATTCAGAGTACAGAAGATCAGGTATTGATATTTAAACGTAACAATTTGGTCTTTATATTCAACTTTAACCCGATGAAATCGTTTACCGATTATGGTTTTGAGGTTGATAAGGGTCAGTACAAAATTGTTTTAAACTCGGATGATTCACAATTTGACGGCTTTGACAGGGTAGATGATAACTACGATTATTCTACTCTAAATTTTAAAGGTAAAGATGTATTGAGGGTATATATTCCGGCACGTACTGCTTTTGTTTTGGAGAAGAAATAAAAGCCTCGCCGCAGCCCTCGAGTTTTTAGCTCCTCCCTCTTTGTACTCCCTCTCCTTTGGAGAGGGTCGGGGTGAGGTTCTCAGGATATGAGGTCAGATATTCGAAAACGAAATTGTGATCTTTTAATTTGGTAATTAATTCCCCCAAATTATTTTTATCATTTGCTTTGGCAAACATTTGGTCGTGCATCAATGATAGATATATTTTACGGTATCTATTGTTGCCTTACTTAATTACAGACTTAGAGAATGTAAACAAATGCTCGTCTTTATCAACCAATGTCATAGTCGAATAATTGCCGTCTGATAAAATACAAACAATCCGTTCGGGAGAAACCCGAATTACTTCATTGCTATTCGTTAATACTAGATACTTCGACATTATTCATTGTTTTATATTACAAATATATGTCTTTCTAAACACATACTATTAGCTATTTGCGTCCATTTTATGAAACGGGTATATAGATGTACCAAATTGTCTAAAATGATGATGAAATGTATTTTAACTTGTGATATCTATTTTGTATTTTTGTCTCAATCCAAAAGATACCTATTTAATAAAAAATATATGTCCGAAAAAATAGATATACTAGAGCATGCCTCCAAAGAGCATCAATACCAAAATATTTTACCTCAGATTAAAGCCTTATTAGAAGGTGAGTCCGATACTATTGCCAATTTAGCAAATGTATCTGCTGTATTGAAAGAAGCTTTCGGGTTTCTTTGGGTAGGTTTTTATATTGTTAAGAAACAGCAACTTGTGCTAGGTCCCTTTCAAGGACGTATAGCATGCACCCGTATCAATTTCGGCAAAGGTGTATGTGGTACTGCTTGGAAAGAAAACCGCACAGTGCTGGTTGCAGACGTAGATACCTTTGTGGGGCATATTGCTTGCGATAGCCAATCGCGTTCGGAGATTGTAGTACCTATACGCAAACGGGGCGAAGTTGTAGCCGTTTTGGATGTGGATAGTGAGGTCGAAAATAACTTTTCGGAAGTGGACGCAAAATATCTGCAAGAGATTGTATGTTTTTTGGAAGAAAAATACTTTCATTAAACAAATAACTGTTTGAATTTGAAAATAATAATCAAAATAGAGAGATGTAGGGGCGTATAATTATACGCCCGACAAATACAGGGCGAAAGATTTTTAGCCCCTGCAACAGACTCTAATATTTCTAAGTGAAAAGCTTATGTAACCTTAACATTTTTGCATAAAAAGCAACAAACTCTTTTATTAGTTTTGTACCATAGAAAACCGATGGAATGGAGTTTTATCAGAAATATGTTGCAAGTTGTATATGTGTACTCATATCAATATCGATACATGCACAAAATTTGAAGTTATCTATTAAAGATGATATGAAAAAAGATCTCTTGAAACAGATAAAGCCAACACTTTCGGGTCTCGGTTCTAGTATGGAGAAATCTTCATCAAATCCCCAAACTGTACAAGAAGGCGATCTGCTCGAATTTTATAAAAAATACAAATCGGGTTCGGGTGGTGCCGAATTTGAAAGTAAATACCAAATAAGCCCACATGTAACTACATATAACGGAAAAGATCCAATCAATAAACTACCCGACGGCTATGTTGAGCCTGTGTTTCAAAATGGACAATGGATTTTTGCTAATCCAAGCAAACGCGTCGATGGATTGGTAGTTCCATCGGGGTTAGATCTTTCGGGTGGTGGAAAGAAGAAGTTATCGAAAAAATCGAGAGATATTCTAGTAAATGTACTGGGTATGACAATAGAAGAGTGATTTTTATGGGTGTATCTACTTTTATCTCAACAACGATTTGTGTTAATTACAAGATTTAACTACTTTTGCAAATTGTTGAGAAAAGATTAACTAAGAAATAACAAAACAGCTATAATTACGTTATAATAAGGATATAAATTTATAAACACATTAATAATAATTATTTAGTATTCACAAACAAATTAAAAAGTAAGATGAAAAAATACTTAGCAGAGTTAATTGGAACCATGGTTCTTGTTTTAATGGGATGTGGTAGTGCAGTTTTTGCCGGAGATGCGGCTAATGCGGTAGGTACAGGCGTAGGAACTCTTGGAGTTGCTTTTGCTTTTGGACTATCAGTAATTGCTATGGCATATACCATTGGTAAAATTTCGGGATGTCACATCAATCCCGCTATTACTTTGGGAATGTTGGTAGCCAACAAAATATCAGCAAAAGATGCAGCAATGTATATGATATTTCAGGTTATCGGTGCTATTTTAGGTTCTTCGATCCTTTATTTATTGGTATCTACTGGAAGTCATGCAGGTCCTACGGCTACCGGATCTAATAGTTATGCCGAAGGTGGCTTGATTCCTGCTTTTGTTGCCGAAACAGTATTTACATTTATTTTTGTACTTGTAGTATTTGGTTCTACATCAAAAGGTGCAAATAATAAATTTGCAGGCTTAGCAATTGGTTTAGCTCTTGTTTTGGTTCACATTGTATGTATTCCAATTACAGGAACATCTGTAAATCCTGCTCGTAGTATCGGTCCGGCTATTTTTGAAGGAGCAAAAGCACTTAGTCAATTATGGGTATTTATTGTTGCTCCATTCTTGGGTGCTGTTGTAGCTGCTCTTGTTTGGAAAGGCATTGATACAGAAAAGGAATAAGGAAGTATCAGTTACAAGAATAAAGAAAGAGCCTAAAACGACATCGTTTTAGGCTCTTTCTTTTTCTTGTAATTTGTAACTGAGACGCAAGCATTGCGTCTCTACTACTAAAATTACTATTCATTATAAACTTTCATTTCGCAAGCCTTACAATCAAACTCAAGTCTCAATTTAGTGGCATTGTATAATAAATAGAAAGGTTCTTTGTAGGGTGGGTGAGTAGAAGTCTCTTTAGGACACCAACCCATCGATTGTTTAATACAATGGCGTGTAAACATGAGGGGAACACCTTTCAGAGCTTTTTTTTCGAAAGCAACTTGTTCTACTGTCGATTGATGTTGTACATAAAACTGTTTACTCTTATCATTCATTACATTACCCAGATAAGTAATGTTTTTTGTGGGAAAAGAATGCGATGTTTGAGTATGTATAACTGTCTCTTGCGGATATTCTTCCAAACGTTTTTGCAATAGGTAATCTGTTAAAGATCGTCTCCATTCAGAGATAACAGAAGCCGGAATAAACCAATTATCTGCCAGCTCTAATTTAATATCGGTTATTCTGAAAATAGTATTTCCTGTTTTACTCAAATTCGTTTTGATATTCTCTACTTGATCTTTTTGAGCAAGTTCTTTAATATAATTGATATTTAGAGAAACTTCAATGCCGTCTTCATCTTCTATGGTTAATTTGAATCCCTCCTTAGTTTCAAAGACGGTTATGTTGGCATCAATTTTACGATCAGCTGATTTCTTGCTCAATATTTTTTCAAACTCATGATCGTAATTCCGGTAAACAAAAGTTCCTTTTCTTAAAGATAAATGGTTTTCAGCAGGAAAAACTTTCTCACCCTCTATTTTATTGACCCTTAAGCCTTGTAGCTCCTTAGCTTCATTCAAAAAACAAAGACCATCGCCATTATTGAGTAGTTTAATTCCTGATAAAGTAAAAAAGCGATCAAATACATCTTTTATCTTACCAATAGGTTCGCCTATAGATTTTGGAGAATCTAAAGACCACATATCGGGAGTTCGACCATTAAAAAAATATTCGGTATATCCTCTGTTGAAACTCTTTTCGAGATTAGGAGTAAATGTATAGGTTCTGTTTCCTGTTGATGCTCTAATATATTCCTTACGACGAGCTAAAATCTTATCTAGCTTCTGCCTATAGTAAGTCACTACATTTTTTACATACGACAGGTCTTTTAATCGACCCTCTATTTTAAGAGAACTTACACCTGCATCTATCATTTCTTCGAGATGATCGGATAAGTTCAAATCTTTCATCGACAGTAAATGTTTCTTTTGTACAACTGTTTTACCCTCATTATCGACAAGAGAATAAGGCAAACGGCAAAATTGAGCACAAGAGCCTCTATTGGCACTTCGGTTCGATATGGCTTCGCTCAAATAGCATTGTCCGCTGTAACAAACACATAAAGCTCCATGTACAAAAGCTTCTAAAGGGGTAGATACTTCGGCCGATATTGTTTTGATTTCAGACATGGTTAATTCTCGAGCCAATACGATTTGAGAAAAACCTGCTTGTTGAAGAAATTTAGCCTTTTCGACAGTTCTATTATCGTTTTGAGTACTGGCATGCAAGGGAATAGGAGGCAGATTGAGCATGGTAATACCCATGTCTTGAATAATCAAAGCATCTACTTTTGCATTGTATAAATCCCAAATCAGTTTTTCGGTTTCTGCCAGCTCTTCATCTTTAATAATGGTGTTTAGAGCTACATATACCCGTGCCTTAAATGGATGTGCATAGTGTACAAGAGCTTCTATATCCTCCAATGTATTGCCGGCATTACTGCGTGCACTAAATTTGGGTGCACCTATGTACACGGCATCTGCACCATGGTTAATAGCCTCAATGCCACATTCTAAGTTTTTGGCAGGAGCAAGCAGTTCTATTTTTCGAGCTTTTATCAATTGATCTATATATGAGATGCCAAAGATACTAAATATTCAATTCTTGTAAGTCTCGTAAATAAATTTTGTACTTTTGCCTCAATATTTAAGACAATAATCAATGGACGTTTCTTTTCATAGCTCTTATTTGCTATTTAGTCGTGATAAGTGGGCTGCCTTACGACAATCTGAACCAATGACTCTTACTCAAGAGGAATTAGAAAAATTGAAGGGTATAAATGAAGAACTTTCGATGGAAGAAGTCCAAGATGTCTATTTGCCTTTGACCCGTTTGTTGAGTTATTACGTAAATGCAACAAAGACCCGACAAGCTGCTACAATGGAGTTTCTGAACGAAAAAGCTCTCAAAATACCGTTTATAATAGGGGTGGCTGGTAGTGTTTCGGTCGGAAAAAGTACTACGGCACGGGTATTACAAGCCTTAATGAGCCGATGGAAAGAGAATTCAAAGGTAGCCTTGATTACTACAGATGGTTTTTTATATCCGAATGCCATTTTAGAAGAAAAAGGTCTAATGCTGAAAAAAGGCTTTCCCCAATCGTATGATATACATCGGTTACTTCAATTTGTAAGTGATATAAAATCGGGGAAGCCCGAAGTAAAAGCTCCCAAGTATTCGCATCTTATTTATGATGTTATTCCCGATGAATACGAGGTAATTGCTCAACCTGATATTTTAATTATAGAGGGATTAAATGTTTTGCAAAGCGGAATGGATTATCCGAAGAGTAAGCCCAGGGTTTTCTTGTCTGATTATCTTAATTTTTCGATTTATGTAGATGCCGAGGAGGATATGCTCGAACAGTGGTACGTATCTCGATTCATGAAATTTAGAGACGGAGCATTTACCGATCCTAAGTCTTATTTCTACAATTTTACTCAATTGACTGATGCTAATGCGATTCAAATGTCAAAAAGTATTTGGAGAGAAATCAATAGGAAAAATTTAAGGAAAAACATACTGCCCACTCGTGAGCGTGCCAGCCTTATTCTACATAAGAGCGAAGACCATAAGGTCGATTCTGTAAGATTAAGAAAATAGTAGCCAATATAATAACACTCGAAATATGACTTATTGCGAATTTGTAAATAGTCTGCCGGAAGGAGATAATAACCCCAACATAAACTACCATAATAATCATTACGGTTTTCCGATTGATGATGATAATGAGCTTTTTGAGAGGTTGGTTCTCGAAATTAATCAGGCAGGTTTGAGTTGGCTTACAATACTCAAAAAACAGTCTAATTTTAGAATTGCATATAGCGATTTTGATATAAAAACGGTAGCCAACTATAATGATAAAGACATAGAACGATTGCTGAGTGATACCGGTATCATACGCAATAAATTGAAGATTAATGCCGCTATACATAATGCAAAAATAATTGTAGAATTGCAAAATGAGTTTGGATCATTTAAAGCTTGGATAGATAAGCATCATCCTAAGACAAAGGAAGAGTGGGTTAAAATATTCAAGAAGACCTTTAAATTTACCGGTGGCGAAATAGTCAACGAATTTTTGATGAGTACAGGCTATTTGACAGGAGCTCATGATGCAAATTGTCCGATTCATAAAAAGGTGCTAGGATTAAAGCCTGCATGGAATATCTGAAAAATCCATCTTATTTGATAGCTTTTTTATATCTTTATTGTTTCAATTGATTAAAAGACCGACAAAATATGCCTGTAACATTACCGGATAATCTACCAGCAATAGAAATTCTTGAAAAAGAAAATATATTTGTAATGACTCAATTGAGAGCCAAGGAGCAGGATATACGCCCTTTGAAGGTGCTTATCCTCAATCTGATGCCTATAAAAATAGCAGCAGAAACAGATTTGGTTCGTCTTTTGTCGAATACACCATTACAGATAGAAGTCGATTTTCTGAAACTTTCGACTCACCAATCGAAGAATACTCCTGTTGAACACATGGAAGCGTTTTATAAGGAATTTAGCGAGGTGAAACACAGTAATTACGACGGACTGATAGTAACCGGTGCCCCTGTTGAACTGATCGATTTCGAAGAAGTTACCTATTGGTCGGAGGTATCTGCCGTAGTCAATTGGGCACGTAATCATGTGACCTCTACGTTTTATATCTGTTGGGCTGCACAGGCTGCATTATATAACTCTTATAGGGTACCCAAATATTTGCTAGATGAAAAAATATTCGGTGTATTTAAACATACTATAAATGACCGGAGTTTTCCTTTATTCAGGGGATTTGATGATGAGTTTTATGCACCGCATAGCCGACATACTGAAATCCGCAGGGAAGATATCGAAAAGCATCCCGATTTGGAGATATTAGCAGAATCGGACGAAGCAGGTATTTATATAGTTGCAGGACGTGGCGGACGCGAGTTTTATGTAACAGGTCATTCCGAATACTCGCTTTATACATTACATAATGAGTATGTTAGAGACTTGGAGAAAAATCTACCCATAAACATTCCTAAGCATTATTATAAGCAAGATAATCCCGAGTTAAAACCAATTTCGCGTTGGACGGGTCATGGAAACCTGTTGTTTAATAATTGGATTAATTATTTCTTGTATCAAGAAACACCGTTCGACCTGTCACAAGTACCTCAATTGGAAAGTTTGAAATCTGTGAAAGAATAAAAGATATTTTTTCTATTTTTTTTCTAAGTACATGACAAAAAAGCAAATATATCTATATCATCTTCATTTTCAGCATTTAACAATCTTTTAGCAATATAATCTAATCCGTATTTAAATATTGATTTGGCTTTTCTGCCATGTGTTTTTATTTTTATAGGCT
>JAVBJR010001046.1:0-3060 GCA_031546965.1 Dysgonomonas sp. | reverse complement strand
CGTATACAGAGTGTGACATATATTTTATTTGGTCGATTATTTTACGTTCCTGAAATTGTTTTCTAACCTTCTGCAGACATGTGCAATAAATCGCTGATCAGCTTATTGGAAATAACACTAGATATATTACAAATCTTGTTAATGTAAATATATTACTCGTGGTTAGCAACACTATTTGACACATTTATAATGTTTTCATTTTAGCCTGTTTAAGAAAATATATCTTACCTAATTTATTCACATCAATAATTAAATTGATTAATGATAAGTATATATGAAGTGTTAATATAGCATATGATATAAAGCATGTAATTAAGTTGGAAATTGCATTTTATTTAAATAAATGCTGAATTACTTTAATTGAGCTGGTATTGCATCCTTTTCAATATTGGTAAATGTTTGCACTATATCAGTAACAGGTGAGCAATTTATATAGGGTCTGATTTTTTTGGTAACAAAAAGGTATTAACAGCAGCACTGTTAATAGTGGGCCACATTTCAACTTTTAAAACAGTTTTTCCATTTGTGTTTGGGATTTAAAAAAAGCAAATTGTCTCAGCTTAAACTTAATAACTGAGGAATCCACATGTTTTAATTTTATTGGATATATTATGTTTCCTTATTTTTTCTAACCATCTGCAAGTGGTTTTGCATGAATATCTTCATTGTGTTATTTTTTAAGATTATTTTTGTGTCATATCAGAAAACAAAATATGTATGATATTGACATGCATTTGCACTGTACTTTAGAATTATCCGATTTTAATTTTTCAAAATGTTTTTCAGCATTTTGAAATGTGAACAATTTGTTTTTGATTATGACAAATTTGAAATATCAATAATTTGTATTTCTAATTATTGTTACTATGATATCTACTTGGGGAGAAGGGTGCAAGAAGGATTAGAGGATCTGCACCTGATGGGGGAATTTCACTAATTGATAGCCTCTGGGGTTTTTGCCCTTTGCCCTTCAAGTTTTCAGATTTTTGGAGATTGCCACATAATTGTCTATACTGCATTTTATAAACTCAGATTTTAGTAAATTCAAATATTTGAAAACAAAATTTGACAATAAAAGTGAAGGGAATGCAAGGGAAATAAAAACAAGCCACAAATTTCTATTGCAATTAGGAGATTCACAATGTTTGAAAAAATTTATACTTAGAAAATTGTATTGTACTCGTTGGAATTATAATAAATACCTTCCAGTCTCATGGTCTCACCTTTTCATATATAGGTCAAATATGATTTGGCCTGTTTTGTCCTATACTGCAAGTTACAATAGGGCCTTTTATATCACTAAGTGAATAATTGTTAGGAAAATGTGAGACTGTGAGACTAGTCACTGTATAATTGCATTGCAATAATATAGTTGTACCACAAGTTGAAGAAAAACTTTTCAGTTATCAAATATTTGAGTAATGGAATAAAAAGTATATACGAGTTTTGCTGCAACCAAATATGTAATTACTGCAATAGCATTTCACAGTGTGCACAAAGAGTGTGTACAGGGATTTTATTTTCTAAAACTAGTTTACTCTTAATTACTATACACATTACACTTCTTTGTTCTTTTTTGGTTCAATTTTTTCCAATCAAATTGGGGCCTTTTTTATAGCCTGATTGTACAGGGAAGCATGGTTGTGTGCTTATGTTAAAAAACAAAATTTAAAAAATATAGAAATATCACATATAATCCAATAATTTGTAACAAAAATCGCAAAATTATGGAAATTGGATATAATTTTACTCATTTGGGGAAATCTGTAACTCAATGTTTTTGTAATATTTCTTTGAAATTTCAACAGTCGTCAATTGTCGTTTTTCATATAATGGCAGACATGTATATACAGTATATGACATCAATTTAACTGTCTGCAAATTAATTAGAGATGCAACCATAATTTACCCATTTTCTATTATTAACAAATATAAATGCGTTTTTTTTTTATGCTGAAAAATTCCCAAAAAAAGAGCAAGTGCTATGTGTATAACAATTGAAAGTAAGATAGTTTTAAAAAATAAAATTCCGGCACACACCATTTGCAAACTCTGAAATGCAATTTTCTAAGTCTGATTTTTTGCAAACATAGTGAATTGCAACAAAACATTGCACATATGTAGATATTTGAAGCTTATTTTTATTTCCCTTCCATTTCCCTTCACTTTAGGCTGCGTTTATCGTCGATTTGTTTGAGCATGTTAAAATAGCACTCCCTGCTCTTTCAGTCGGCTTTTCCGCGTGACACGCCCCCGCGGGAGCGATCTTCCAATCGGCGATCGCGGAGATCGCTGGGACAATTTAGCTTGCATGCTTTTTGTCCGGATCTGTTCCGATTTGATTTTACCCGCTCTTTATTGTGCTTTTCCAGCTAATGCAGTGTTAAAAAAATGCTGGCGCTGGAATTGCACCTATTTTTATATAGACATCCCGCTGTTGCACGATAAACGCAATAGCACGTTAATTGTGCTGTGCACGAAAAACGTGCACAGCACAATTAGCATTCCTGCTAATTAGAACCCGCAATATTGACGATAAACGCAGCCTTAGTGTCAAATTTGACTTTACTAACATTGAGTTTATAAAATTCAGTATTCACTATGATGTTGCAATCTTCAAAAATTAGACAATTCTAAAGTACAGTGCAAATACATGTCAATAACCATATACTATAATTTACTTTTTCTGATATAACACAAATAATTTTAAAAATAACACAATTAAGATAATCATTCATAACTTCATATACAAGGTTAGAAAAAATAAGGAAACAATATATATCTGATAAAATTAAAACATGTGGAATTCCACAATTATTATTTTTTTTCCAGAAAAACTAAACAATAATTTCAGAAAACCTTGAATTGTTTCGAATTGGAATGCATGTTTGCATTCTATTAATTTTCAGCATCCTAACCTGATTGCCTGATTTTTGTGGATTTCCTAATCATATCCAAAATCCAAACATTGTGAAGCTCCTAATTGCAAAAACACTTTGCATATAGAAATTTGTGGTTTGTTTTTATTTCCCTTGCATTCCCTTCACTTTTATTGTCAAA
>JAVBJR010001047.1:0-4257 GCA_031546965.1 Dysgonomonas sp. | reverse complement strand
ATATACCAAGCTGAAAACGTTGGTTTCCGATAAATGTCAATGTGAAATTCTCCTGAAGTCTTAATCCTGGTAATTAAAATATACATGAAGGGTAAACTGTTGTTGGATTCATTCTCAACCGTAAAACGAATCCAAGGGTGCCAGCTATTAATATTTTTCAAAAATATATAGACAGGCAATGATTGGTCATTCTATGATGTTAAATCCTATGGAGCTCCACAGGACTGAGCAAAATCGGTCCAAAGAAGAAGGTGATCCCTTAATACCAGTGGTCCTTAAGATGGGTTTCACTGTATTTCACAATAAGCCGAACAAATGTAACAGCAACTTGTCCTAGGTGCTAATTACCCTTAGCAAATGAGGCGTTACAGCACTGCAGCGCACAGCATTCATATTGAAGCCCCATGCACATTTAAAAAATTAGCTCCCAACATCTAACTCCGTGGGGCCGTTTTTCGCATGCAAGCCGATAACTCCAGTTTAAGGAAGGATAGGATTGCATATACCAGGGGTCTATTTACAGACTATAGGTTAGTCTTTAATGTGTATTATAATGAATTATTTCAGCTATAAGTTTTTCCGAACGTATTAGACGCGAAGTGACGATTTTTGAATTCACTTTTGCATACCGAAAACGTATTTTCATTCATAACTTGGAAAGTATTTCGAGATTTTTTGAAACATTGTTTGTTGCACAATGCCCCGTGGTCCATCCATCCCCAGTTTCCCAATCTATATATCTATAGAACACTGTATATGGAATTTATAAAACTGACAGATTGAAATACAGTCAAACCTCATTAATTCGACACCTGGATAATTCGTCATAAATTAAAGTCCAATCTCCATAGACTTAAACATGTTAAAAACTCAACTGAAATCGTCACTCCGCATATAATTTGTCTGGAAGTTTTAGTCCCGCCGGCGACGAATTAACAAGGTTTCACTGTATGTAATATGTATAAGAAAAGAATTTAGGCCTAACCAATTTCAAGCACAACCCATTTACAAAATTATTAAGATTTATTCTCCTGCAACTGAAACTTGCCAAAGCAGCATGATATCTAGCACATACCACCTTGTTTTTCTTCTAGAGAGAAGTAAGAGGAGGTTTCTCTTGGAAATATGAAATTTGAATCTCATCTCTTTCATGTGATGTCTTGCAGTGTTGTCAAACACACATGCACTTGCCAATTGCATCTTACTGCATGGGTTTTTCAGATGTGCAGCGTCTGTTTTGCATATATTTTTATCAGCTGTTTGTGGTTAAGGATTTGGCAAGATTGTTGTTCCATTTGTCGGCAATTTTACGATTATCCATGGCAATTGACTAGTGATGCATCAGTTCATGGTCCCTATTTGCATTAGATTGGTTTCCTTAGACAGAATTTCACTCTATTTATGTAAGTGCATGGGTTTTTGATCCAATACGCAAATGTTCTGCCTTAATTTCTTGTACTATATAATTGTACATTTATTTTAAGTATACAGGGTGGAAGAAATGTCCGGTTTTTTCGGAAATAACTCGATAAATATGCACGATACGCGATTGGAGACTGAGTGGGGGAAGGATCATTGGCAAATGGGTCATCTACTTGGCATGACGGCAATGACCTTGGACTGCGTGTTCAAGGTTATTGGAAGTCTATCTTTTGATCCATAAAAGACAGCATGCGAGTGTGAATTAGATAGTTGTAACCAATGAACTAATTAGTCTGGAGACAATTTTTCCTGATTTTTTGTTCCTCATACATGAAATGTTTTAAAAAATGTATTGAAGAGTTGACGAGGCTAGCAGTGCAACAAGGCATTAGCAATCACTGCAGGAAAGCCTGCCGTACCATACGCACCATTTCTCAAAGACTGTAAAATATTACTACATATCGAAAATAAACAGTTTAAACGGAAAATTTACTGCAGTATGTATACAACTGTAGCATTGAGCAAAGTCTGGTTGATACACATTTGTATTACATTACGTACGTATATATATACCATGATAATAGGGACTTAGTGCACATTACGTACGGTACGACGTAACATACGTACTGACGTCATCTGGCAAGCTTTACCTGCACTCTTCTCACAATTAAACTGACGTCGAATGACGTCAGTACGTATGTTACGTCGTACCATACGTAATGTGCGCTAAGTCGCTAATATACAGCCCAGATACGTAATATGTATGTATACACTGCGGTTGGTTTATGATCAAAGTACCTCCATACAATTTAACATTTTGAAATATATTTCCCTACTACATATTACAAAAGTACTTATTATATATTTTCTATTACCATAGATTATCATAGATTCCTGAATATTTTCTATTATAAAGTACTTTAATTCTTTCCTGAAAGTGAAAGAATTAAAAGTTTACCAAATTATGCAAAAACTGCTAATTACGTAATTCTATGTAACCAATTAAAACATAATTTAAAAATTCAAATAATTAAGCTTTAACAATAATAAAAGTGGGATAATTCGAATGAGGGTCCATTGATGCGACAGTTCTTAAACATATTGAAAGCATTTTTAACTACATATAAAATAAATTTAGAGATGGGGCAAACACAAATTTAAAATTGACAAATTCAATATGTTATTTTTTAAATGTTTAAATACCTACAATAGAAGTATTGTGTTCAAGATTCTTATTTATGGAAATGATTACAGCACATATACCTGCTGTTATTCTCCCCGAAGAATATTTTTCCAAAATGTACTGGACTCAAAAAAATATTTTGAAAAGCTAAAAAGACCTTTGGATAAGGCAAAAATATATGCTAATAAACCAGATTACCATAGAATATCAGCTTTTTGCATACATACATGCTTATTAACTTAAGCAAAAAACAAAACAAACAAAAAGCACGCATTTGCTTACAATACTTCATAGAAATTAACACAATTATAAAATATACTACGTAGTAACAAACAACAACATATTTGATGATTTCATTTCTAGCCTCACTATATACTGGTTAATTATTAAGTACGGAATATACTGTATGTGCTGCAAGTTTCTAAAAATAAATAAATAGAAAAGTGTTAATTCATTTAGGATGGATTTTGCAGCACTTTAGCCAAGATATAGACATAATATACCAACATATTAATGAATTCTGCATAAAATAATTGGCAAACTGGCTGTCATTTGTCACAATATTGAACCAAAGCTAACTTTGAAACAAAATTGCTTAGGATGTGTACAAAAAATAATGTGACGATTCGCTGCATACAGCATAATATAGCAAATTATTTTTACAACAAAACGCCCTGTATACACAATAGGAAGTTAAAAGTATGAATTTAGAATACATAGACCGAAAATTCGAACAAAATTTAATTTCAGTGAAATATTCCATCGGTAAAAATGTGTCAACACCAAAACACCTGATGTGACATATACCATTTTATAATTAAATACTTATTGCATGCAGCTATATAATGTATAGTTTAATACGTGGCAGATTTTCCTGCTGTAGACTGTTTCTGCAGAATTGCAACTAAACAGCATATATTTCGAATTCGAAGTCTTACAATGGACGATACAATGAGGTATACATATGCATATTCCAAAGTATATATTATATAATTTTTCAAGTTGTGTAAAATTGCAATTGCTGGCCATTTGCCATGCAATATTATTATCTTAATTAGTAATTAATCTAAAAATGTGAAAATATGACTCCATACACTGTTTTGTGTGCTGAATTCAGAAATGCCAACAGTTTTAAAATTCAGCAATTAGGTTTTCCACAATTAACACAATTGTACTTTTTGGGGTACCCTATAAAATGGCGTGTGGGACCACTTTTTTTCCTTTCGGATTTGCACCATAAATACCTTCAAGTGTTGGCAAACATTACGAGAAAATTCGCGAAACTCCTAAAAAAAATTGCCAAATTTATGCATCATAATTTATTGAACTTCGGCCTGTCTTTATATTCAATAGGCTTTGGTGAAAATTAAGTGATTGTTATATGTGGGAGTTGATGGCGTGATAAATCTGGAAACCCACATTTTTATGACCTTGATGAAGTTTCTCAAGGTCACATAATGTATATCTTTGCAACCGCTAACTTTAGGTCCCTAGTAGTGTTAATTACAAAGTTAAAGGGCACAACGAGTTTCGCGTAAGTACTAAGTTTTGTCAATTTTTAAATATTTCACGAAATAATATGAATTGTTGAAATAGTGTAGCATTATTATCCGAACCCTTGCAGGTAAGCCCAATGAACAGGTACAGCATGT
>JAVBJR010000006.1:0-2590 GCA_031546965.1 Dysgonomonas sp. | reverse complement strand
CTGTATTTGGATTCAAAAATCATCGCTGTTCCTGCTCATAAGTATGCTAAATTGTTGCATTACACACTGTGTTGTAAATTGTTGTTCATTTCAGTCAGGGAAACCTGGAAAACTCAGGGAATTTGTCACAATTTTTGCTAGAACCTGGAAAACTCAGGGAATTTGTCACAATTTTTGCCAAAACCTGGAAAACTCAGGGAATTTGTCACAATTTTTTGCCAAAACCTGGAAATCTCAGGGAATTTGTCACAATTTTTTGCCAAAATCCTGGAAAATTCAGGGAATATTTGTCACAATTTTTTGCCAAAACCTGGAAAATTCAGGGAATTTGTCACAATTTTTGCCAAAACCTGGAAAACTCAGTCAGGGAATTTATCACAATTTTTACCAAAACCTGGAAAACTCAGGGAATATTTGTCACAATTTTTACCAAAACCTGGAAAACTCAGGGAATTTTTCACAATTTTTTGCCAAAACCTGGAAAATGCAGGGAATTTGTCACAATTTTTGCCAAAACCTGGAAAACTCAGTCAGGGAAATTATCACTATTTTTGCCAAAACCTGGAAAACTCAGGGAATTTGTCGCAATTTTTTGCCAAAACCTGGAAAACTCAGGGAATTTGTCACAATTTTTGCCAAAACCTGGAAAACTCAGTCAGGGAATTTGTCACAATTTTTGCCAAAACCTGGAAAACTCAGTCAGGGAATTTATCACAATTTTTGCCAAAACCTGGAAAACACAGAGAAATTGATATAAATATATTTATATATAATGTGCAATGTTAATGAGTTTTAAATTTAAATTATTGGAATATGTTCTTTTTAATCCTTTTAATTCTGATTAAGTCGTCATATTTTTGTTGTGGTTATTTTATACTAATTTATTGACTGTTTTTAATGCAATATTATAATTTATATTTAATATATTGTAATCTTTGTGATTTAACCAACATTAAATTTTATGTTTTAATCCGTCATTTTTAATTATAAATAAATAATACACTGCCGTGCAACACAATTTCCCAAATATGTTCAAATGTTGAGAATGTAACAAAGAGAAACCAATTTAAATTCAATATATGTTTTATATAATCTTTTATTTCAATTTGAACATCCATAATATTTAATTAAATCACAATTTCATGTAGGTACATGAGGTCATTAAATCTAATCATTTGAGAATTGGTAATGTTATCCCATAGCTAAAATTATGATATTCTGTTTCTTAAAATGAGTATATACAACCTACAATTTATACATATGTACAGTGAAACCTGTGAACTTGATCACCCTTTTACATGTTGACCACCTGACAAAGTTGACCACTGTACTATAAGAAATTAGAAAAATAAAGTTGCCAGCTGCATTGACAATGTCCTGCCCTGTAATTTGACACCATACATGACTATCTTTCCAATTCCTGGTCATAGGGTTTTTTTGTGTGACGTGATCGGCCGATTGGCTTCACGGTAGATGCCGAAATTTCCCTAAAATGGCGTTTATCACCCCGGCACTGTACTACAGTGTTATTTTAATTCTGGCTGTTATTTTCTGTTTGTAAGTATTGCATACAAGTAGTACAGTGCCTTATATTCATCTTCAACACATTTTTAAATATGTTAACCACCTTTTAAAGCTGACCGTAATTTTTGAACCGCGAGTGCCCAACATTCAAAAATTTCACCTTATATGATGATAATGTAATCTTATTTGTTTTCCCAATGGAAATTATAATGATTATAATTTGATTATATGCTTTTGTAATACATTTTCCAGGGATAAAACATTCTGGGAAGTGAAATTACAGAGTCCGCTAGAAGCCGGTAAATCAACGCGTGTCGACGTTGAAACCGTCTTCACCCATCACTTGATTCCCCATCCTTCGCAAATCACCCAAAACGACAAACAGCTACTGCTCTACACCGGAAACCACTACTTCTACACACCATACCCAACTGTCTCTCAAACCACCACTGTCACCCTTCCATCAGCCAGCACGGAGTCATACACCAAATTGAAGCCGGTGTCCCAGAATGAGAACAACCTTGTTTACGGTCCCTACGACAATGTACCTCCTTTCAGCCAGGTTTGGAAACTTCCCCCCTTGATGTCTATTAGCTACACTGTATTTAAAATTTAGGCTTAAAAACTGGTGTTGTATGTTAGAATGAGATGGTGGTACACAGCGAGAACAACAGCCCATTCCTGACAGTCACCAATCTTTTGAGGGTCATCGAAGTCTCGCATTGGGGCAACATAGCCGTCGAGGAGTCAGTTGACGTGCGACACACCGGCGCAACCCTCAAAGGTTCATTCTCCCGGTACGACTACCAAAGGGAACAGACTGGGTCCTCATCAGTGAGGTCCTTCAAGGTGAGTTGATGAAAGAAATACATATCCAGATTGGGAGACAGATTTATTATAATAGAGCAAGTATTTGTGAAAGCCGGAAACATCAAATTCCGCATCAATTAAAAATTGTAAACACCATATATAGTTGAGTACTACTTTGGTATATAATCAAATCAGCGCCCCCAGTTTTTGGAGAAAAAAAAACATCATTTGGCCCGGCAGCGGCTCTCAAAGTCGC
>JAVBJR010000810.1:0-4157 GCA_031546965.1 Dysgonomonas sp. | reverse complement strand
TGTTTAATTTTGTTGTTCAATTTTCTGCAATGAGACGAGTTTACTGAGATGTCAATATTGTGACGAGTTTGCTGAGATCAATTTTGTGACGAGTTTACTGTGACGAGTTTAATGAGATATCAATATTATGACAAGTTTACTGAGATATCAATTTTGTGACGAGTTAACTGAGACGAGTTTATTGGGATATCAATATTGGGGCAAGTTTACTGTGACAGTTTACTGAGATATATATTGTGACGAGTTTACTGCGATATCAATTTTGTGACGAGTTCACTCAGATATCAATATTGTGACAAGTTTGCTGAGATATGAATATTGTGACGAGATTACTGAGATATCAATATTGTGACGAGTTTACTGAGATATCAATATTGTGACGAGTTTACTGATATCAATACTGCATTGTGACAAGTTTCCTGTTACCAAAATATTTACACATTGTGTCCAGTACGCTGTGATATTTTGATAGAATGATTGTGTGAAAGTATACTGTGACGAGTACGATGTGACGAAAATGTCTCCCAAGAATATTCCAAATAATACTTTTATTCTCCTTTATTTGAAGGTTTTAATCTAAAGTTCCTTTTAGAATGCATGTATGGGCCCTAACGTGTCTACACAATTTGATTATAATTAGTCAAAGAGCACTTTGCATTGAAATAATTATATTGCTATATGCAATTGCATTTTTCAGCTGCACTTTCACCACTTGCATTCCTATACATTCCAAACCCATAAATTCGCAGAAAAACGTAAATACAGTTCTCCAACATAAAAATATGATAATTTACTTATATTACACTTTTATAAATGAATAAGTTTAGCAGCAATTGATAACAAGTCCATATTTTTCAGTTAATTTAATTTTCATTGCAAGTAAATATTTATTGATTCCCAGTACTAAACTATCAAATTACATTTTAACCCAGTACTAATTTTTAAAGTATAATGCCATATTATATCCTAATACTGATTTATGAAGGAACTTTCCCTCACTGTTTTAAAAATTTAGCAAATAGAACATACTGTAAAATATCCAAGCAGACACATTTAGCTGCATCCAAAGCTGCCACCACAATAGCACGTGTTTTGCAGGGTCTACAGTGACGTCATGCATCTCCCTGGGGAGAGCCATGAGACAACCTTAGCTCTCTAATAACCTTGAGGTTAACTCCCGACTTCAATATGACAAAAGTACGTCGTACTTACGACGGTGGCCGTCAGATGTCTCCAGCGTCGCGACTCCCTTCTCCAAACGGATACGACAGGGTGGAAGAGGGTGTGGTTAGGTGGCGTAGCTGCCGTATCCCCCTTCGTTAGAAAACGGGCAAAAGTATGAAGGTCGTTTGCGCAGGCGCCGCCAGGTGGCGTACGGTCGTTCATCTCTTCGTTTTACTCGCACTACACGTGGTTTTCATTGCTTTCCCCAGTCCATTTGCGGTTTTTAAATGAAATTAAAGTATCGAAGGTAAGCGTTCTTCTTTTTGGTTAATTCAAGAACACATTCGAACATTAATAGGCATTTTGGAGATCATTTTGGACATGATTTCTGCATTTTCAGATATATGTGCGGATTAACTTGTGTGAAAAGTACCGAGTTCGATGGTAATTGACATGGATTTAATTTTATATATTTTATATATATATTCTGAGTTATACTGGAATTATTTTGCTGTCATTTAAATTAATCCTGAATATATATATATATATATATATATGTTACAGTGTGTATGAGAAATCCAGTGTGTATGAAAACGAAACAAAAAACAACCGCGAGGCGAACGCGTTTTCTCCGTTAAATAACGGTTTTTTTGAAAAACATCCGTGAACATAAATTAACCGGAGGGTGTTTTAACGTCATACTAACTAGTTTTGGTTAGGTTAGGTTAGGTTAGTTACTTTTCTCTCGGTCACTTGCAATGTCGTAAATGCAGTGCCACACCCATAAGTTACGACATTGTAAGTGACCGAGAGAAAAGTAAAGTAACTAACCTAACATAACCAAAACTAGTTAGTAGTACGTTAAAATACCCTCCGGTTAATTTATGTTCACGGACGTTTTCTGAAAAACCGTTATTTAACGGAGAAAACGCGTTCGCCTCGCGGTTGTTTTTTTTTTTTTTTTTATTTCATACACCCTGGATTTCTCATACACAATGTAACATATATACAGGAATTGATTCTTAATCCTGGAAAATCTACAACTTTTTCACACTTCATAAATTATCATGACATGGTATACAAATCACGCACTAAAATTGTAGTAATGGAAAATGGCAAATAAACCAATTTAATTTTTACCAGATGCCTCATTATTCTCAAATTAATAATCCAAATACTTCACTAAACATCAAAACTTTAATTACTTTCATAATCAACGAAATACAAAAATAGTGCACCTTGTTCCACAAAAAGTCATGAAAACTTCATAATTTAATTAGATTTAAATGTTTGCAAATTTTGATTTAATTTGCAAAATGTTTCTGTTATGGGCATGCATCATTTAAATGCGTTATACGTTACCGAGGCTAAAGTAATTAACCTAACTTAACCAAAACTAGTTTGAAATATGTCTTGATACGCTGGTTCTTTTATGTTCACGGATGTTTTTGGAAAAAAAACGTTATTTAACGGAGAAAACGCGTTTTGAAACGCGTTTATTAGCCAAACTCACTGCAACATATATAGATACTAGCGATGAAAGACACATGCGCCACCTGGCGGCGCCTGCGAAAACGACCTTCATACTTTTGCCTCTTTTCAAACCGAGCTAAGCCACCTAACCACACCCTCTTCCACCCTGGGATACAAAATGGAATTCCATTACAGTTTGTCTATGAAGTTACGGTATTTTAGAGATGATGTTAAAGGAGAACTGACACGGTTTTGTAAGGTACCCTGATAATCGGCTAGTAAGTAATTATTGTGTCCCTTATATAACACTGGCTAAAGCAGAAATCGATTAAAAATTGAAGAAAAAAGTTATTAGCGTTTTACCGATTTACCTTGTGCTGTCAAAATAGCGCAGTATGAAGTGCCGGTTGCTTCAAAACGAATGAAACGTCTACAACTAATGACATCCTAGTGAATGACGTCATCGTACGAACTGCATTTCCAAATGCAAACGGATGCATTGAAGCCCCGCCCAATCATAGCTCAGCCAATCCTGAAAACTCGGCTCTCCCGTCGTTGCCGTGATTCACGCGAGGCGAACAATGAGCGCCCTATACTCGTAGCCGCTCGCAAGCCGCTCGATCCCCAGTGCTGTTTTCAGTGTCGTTTCCATGGAAACGCTTTGGCCGCGCATTCGGAAAAACGCTAATAACTTTTTTGTTTCAATTTTTAATCGATTTCTCTTTAGCCAGTGTTATAAGGGACACAATAACTACTTACTAGCCGATTATCAGGGTACCTTACAAAACCGTGTCAGTTCTCCTTTAAAAATGTCTGTACATAATTAACAGCTGGCTGATATGAAATTCGAAACAATTTTTCTGTGACTATGTTGGTTCTTTAAGGAATATTTGTTTGTCAACAAAAATTGTTTAAAATATAGGGTGGGAGAATTACAGGAGATTTTGAAATGGCTGTGAAACAAAAAGCATTCAATGTTTCTCAAATTGATTGTTACCACATTAAATTATATCAAAAGCATTTAAATGCAAGCATTTTTCAAGCTGGTCCTTTACGTTTGTTATATTTCATATATAATTTTTAAACTCTACTATTTAATAATTTAATTATTTATCAAAATATTATCGAAAACTTAAACTAAAAATGTATTTTTACACAGTTTGCATTTTATTTACGATAATGTATACCCTACCAGGTTTTAAAAATGTGATATTGAAATTGGAAATTCAGCCAGGAATAATTTGGGGTGATAATGTCAATGTAAAGTTTACAATGCAATTGCAATTAACTGTTATTTTAATTATTTAATTTAAATAATTAGCAAATTATCAATATATTGAAAATTCAAAATCCGATATTTTAGCTGAATTTAATGGCTATTTAATATTTTTGTTTCGATCTTTAAGAACATGTTTAAGATCACATTCAAAGTTTAATCAAGAAAAACCTGTGATATCTAAATTGCAAATTTAGTTGAGAATAATATAAATTGTTAAACTGTTATTTGTTAAATTTTGTAA
>JAVBJR010000016.1:0-2668 GCA_031546965.1 Dysgonomonas sp. | reverse complement strand
CTGGATATTATTCAATGTTTATTTTCAAGTTAATCCAGTCAAAAACCAAGGAACTGCTTTCTTTGGGGGAGGGTTACTGCGATGTAAGCATTGCAAGAAGGCAACAGCCAATCAGGAATTGGCGTCATCTTGAGTTGCAAGCCACTGTAGACAATATACGTCACGTACACTCTTGGATTATAGCAAAAACAACCATCACCTTTGGAATGCCATTGTTATGTACTTTAAATATGGGGGCTGTCCATTAACGACGTTTATAAAACAAATCATCAATTCAATACTACTTTGGCCGCCATTATACCAGTCAGCCCATATGCTAATAACAATTACACAATAATTTCCAATGTCAAATGCGTTCTCAATAACGTCACTCTCTACTTCCCAATTAAGCTACAACTATACATTGTTTCAATAGCAATTGTCATATGTGGGCTGACTGGTGCAATGGCGTCAATATAGTGCTGTTGATTTGTGGAGAGATCTATGGTGAGATATACATATATATATATATATATATATATATATATATAAATTAATTGTGTAAATTAAGTTACATCACAGACAGCTGGGATTATACATTTTACCCTACAATACATGGACAAATTACGACAGAATCAAAACAGATGCATAGGGAAAGGGAAATTTGAAATAGGCAAATTTGAATAGGCCTAACAGTGACGTCATATTCGTTACTTGATCCCTTGATACGGTTTTTCTCTACCAATCGAGTTTGAGCAAATGTGGAATTGGAACGCATATTAAATAGGTTTAAAAGAAATATAAACTATTTATTCGGATGAAATAATCTGTTTAAACAATCGCGCCGTTTGCAAATTGGAACGGTAGCGGTAGCGGACTTGCCTGTTGCGATCACCGCTCCCGCTCAAGTGCCGGTCGCAACATTTTTTCTCATATTGCGCATCGCTGATCCCGCGTCCATCGCTGATCGTCGCCGTACTCTCGTAATCTAACCTAACCTAACCTATCCTAACCTAACCTAACCTAACCTAACCTAACCTAACTTAACCAATCAAATTTGTTAAACGGATCGACAATCCGGGCATTGCAGCGACGATCAGCGATGGGCGTGGGATCAGCGATGCGCAATATGATAACCTATTTTGCGTGGCGCTCACGGCAGCGGTAGTTGTTGGAGTGAAGTCTGCGTCATTTTCCAAGGTTTCCACATTGGTTTATCTATGAATTCAATCCGAATTCTTGACGCGGAGCTTCGGTCGCAGATCCGATCGGGTTTCTGCGCGGTTTCTTTCGCACAGTGCGTCCAAGAACTTTGCTTGAATTCGTTGGAAGCCGGTGCAAATTGCATCGCCGTCAGAATTAGTTTCAATTTCGGCCGCATCCAAGTGGCGGACAATGGCGCTGGCATCGCCGAGAAAGACATGCCCCTCGTGGGAGAAAGGTGACAAAAACGCGCATTTTTCCAAAACACATTACGTACTCAATAAATAAAATTGCGTACAAAACACGGCATGAAATATTTCAGGTACGCTACCAGTAAATTTGATGGACATCGTGGAGAGTTTTTGGCATCACTTAGGGACGTTTCAGGGGTTCTTGAGGTCACAAGCCGTTCGAAAAACGATCAAAACTCCTCCCACAAGGCGTATTTCAGAGGAAAACCCAAAATAACCTCCAAGGCATACAATCTTATATAAACTTACACATGTTTTAAACAGTTCGTCGTAATTAGGATACAAAATACCAGGTTGTCATGGAATTCCTGGAAAAGTCATGGAATTTGAAAATAGTCATGGAAAACCATCAAGATATTTAATATTTAAAATTTATGAAAGGGTTAATTCACTAAATTATAATAATAATAAAGTTATTCGATTTGTGTAAAATGTCCATGGTAATCCAGTTAACCTCGCTTATAATAAACTCAAAGGGGTGGGGGGAGGGGGTTCGGTTTCTTATAGCCGAAGTTTCTTAAAGCAGAACCTCTTATAATAAACATTTATAACTGTTATAACAAAGTTTCTTGTATAAGAGGCATGTTTATTTTTTAATAAACCCTTCAGTTGACAATATCAGGGGTCCAAACACCGGTCTTATGGGCGGGGAAATCAGTTTGCTAGTAACAGAGGTTTTCGTTACCAAAGTTAACTGAAAGCAAGGCAATTTGTATTGAAAATCCTATTCTGATTGTAGGACCTTTTTTGTTAACAATAGCCGATGTTTGCCAATATCCGAGTTGATTATATGCGAGGTTCACTGTACATATTTAAGAACATATATGTATATCTCTGTTTTATTCTTATTGGTACGGTTGCAGTCATGCGACTCGCGTCCGTCACCAGGAACTACCGTAACCGTCCACGACTTCATGTACAACCTTCCGGTCCGAAGAAAGTCACTGCAGCCTGCCCTCGAGATCCCAAAGGTCCGCAGAGCACTAATATCCCTCGCTCTAACCCGACCCGAAGTTTCGGTATCCCTAAGAGACGACTGCGGCACCGACAAGGGCACGATCCTTCTGAAAATAGCCAAAGCCGTTAACTCATCCGAAACATTTTCTCGTCTCTTCAATATCCAACCTCACCTCATCAAACCCGTAAAGGCCTCGCAAGGTCCTTACGAACTCTCCGGCTTCATAGCGCAAGTTGCCCTAGATCGCGCAGAGTCCCTTCACTTCTTGAGTGTCAAC
>JAVBJR010000161.1:0-3790 GCA_031546965.1 Dysgonomonas sp. | reverse complement strand
GTTAATTACGTGAATGTAAATTACTACTTTTTAACCATTTGGTACTACTTTTTCAAGCAGAAGAACCAATCAATCATGGGGGTAATTGGAATAGACACCCCTGTATCAGAACTGGACGCGATGACCCCTTACGACAAGGTAAAACCCGTAAAAAACCTTAAAAATCATTGAAATCCCTGACCCATAAGTTTAGAAACTTTAAAACTGTTTCCAGATTGGACCAATAGCGTATTCATTCGCAATAAACAACAACGGTTACGTCATTTTCCATCCTAAAATGAAACAAGAGGTAGGCAAAAAGAACCCGCGACACTCCGAAATCCGAAATTTTTACCATTTTCTTAACGGATACCCCTTCCAATTTTTTTCCTTCCCAGTATTCTTACTTGGAAGATGCCCCGGATGTTGATTTCTTAGATTTAGAACATGACGACAATGGTCATGAATATTTGAAGCAGGTATGTCAAGGAAAACATTGGGAAACCTTAAAAACTGAACGTGATTTTGGAATAATCCCTAATACATTATACCTTATTAATGAATGTCCCCCAATATTATTTATGTACGTATTTGGTTTAAAGATGAGGAAAAATATGATCGATTCGGAAACCGGAAGTCACAAAATCTCAGCATTTACGGAAACTGACGATAAGGTAACTAACCGATTGCGAAATGTTCATTTTAATACGCTAATTAACTATATTAACAAATTTTATTATGATTTTTATATAGGACCATATAGTGAATATTGCAACCAACTACTTTTATACTCCAATAAGCAATACTCCATTCAGGTAATTCAATAATTACGTCGGGTTATTCAATAATTAGGTCTGATTATTCAATAATTACGTCGGGTTATTCAATAATTATGTCGGGTTATTCAATAATCACGTCGTGTTATTCAATAATCACGTCAGGTAATTCTATAATTATGTCTGATTATTCAATAATTACGTCGTTATTCAATAACTACGTCTGGTAATTTGGTAATTACGTCGGGTTGTTCAATAATTACGTCGGGTTATTCAATAATTATGTCTGGTAATTCAATAGCTATGTTAAGTAATTCAATAATTACGTCCAGTTATTCAATAATTATGTGGTTATTCAATAATTATGTCGGGTTATTCAATAATTACGTCGGGCTATTATATAATTGCGTCTGGTAACTCAATAATTATGTCAATTAATTCAATAATTACGTTGGGTCATTCAATAATTACGTTAATTAATTCAATAATTACGATGGGTAATTCAATAACTACGTTAAGTAATTCAATAATTACGTCGGGTCATTCAATAATTATGTCGGGTTATTCAATAATTACGTCGGGTTGTTCAATAATTACGTCGGGTTATTCAATAATTGTGTCGGGTTATTCAATAATTACGTCGGGTTATTCAATAATCACGTCGTGTTATTCAATAATCACGTCAGGTAATTCTATAATTATGTCTGATTATTCAATAATTACGTCGTTATTCAATAACTACGTCTGGTAATTTGATAATTACGTCGGGTTGTTCAATAATTATGTCAGGTTATTCAATAATTACGTCGGGTTATTCAATAATTACGTCGGGTTATTCAATAATTACGTCGAGTTATTCAATAATTAGGTCAGGTAATTCAATAATAATGTCTGATTATTCAATAATTACGTCGAATTATTCAATAATTACGTCGGGTAAATCAATAATTACGTCGGGTTATTCAATAATTAGGTCAGGTAATTCAATAATTATGTCTGATTATTCAATAATTACGTCGAATTATTCAATAATTACGTCGGGTTGTTCAATAATTACGTCTGGTTATTCAATAATTACGTCGGGTTATTCAATAATTACGTCTGGTTATTCAATAATTACGTCGGATTATTCAATAATTACGTGTGGTTATTCAATAATTACGTCGAGTTATTCAATAATTATGCCTGATTATTCAATAATAACGTATGGTTATTCAATAATTACGTGTGGTTATTCAATAATTACGTCGGGTTATTCAATAATTACGTTGGGTTATTCAATAATTACGTTGGGTTATTCTATAATTATGTCTGATTATTCAGTAATGACGTTGGGTTATTCAATAATTATGTCGGGTTATTCAATAATTACGTCGGGTTATTCAATAATTACGGCAGGTTATTCAATAATTACGTCAGTTATTCAATAATTACGTCTTGTTATTGAATAATTACGTGTGGTTATTCAATAATTACGTTTGGTCATTCAATAATTACGTTAATTCAACAATTACGTGGGGTCATTCAATAATTATGTCAATTAATTCAATAATTACGTTTGGTCATTCAATAATTACGTTAATTAATTCAACAATTACGTTGTGTCATTCAATAATTACATTAATTAATTCAATAATTATGTCAAATAATTCAATAATTATGTCAATTAATTCAATAATTACGTTGGGTCATTCAATAATTATGTCAATTAATTCAATAATTACGTTGTGTCATTCAATAATTACGTTAATTAATTCAATAATGACAAATAATTCAATAATGTAAAACAATTCAATAATTATGTCAATTAAATCAACAATAATTGTCATTTCATTCAATAATTATGTCAATTAATTCAATAATTACGTTGGGTCATTCAATAATTACGTTAATTAATTCAATAATTACGTCAATTAATGCAATAATTACTCCGGATAATTCAATAATTATGTCGAGTAATTCAAGCTACTTCTGGTAATTCAATAATTTAGTCAGGTAATTCAGTAATTCGTCTGGTAATTCAGTAATTACGTCTGGTAATTCAATAATTACGTCAACTACAATATGTATGTCCGTACCGTACGTCTTTTTCTAAAACAGCTTAGGTCTAGCGATACCAGCCGACCGGAAGCAGTACCTCCACATTAGAAACATGTCTATCAAGAAAGGTCTTCCACTTCAACATCACTTTAAATTATTAATACTTGTCACTGATTTACGTTGAAATAACGTTGAAATACTCTTATAACAGGTCTTCCGGTAAAAGACGGCGACTTGATCGCGTTTCGGTAAAATTGCGTTAAATTCTCCGCTAGCATTACTGCGTAATGTTCCACCACCTTTTAACATTTCTAGGGAATATTGCGTGAACATTACTAGCACACCTGATAATGAAATAGACTTTACTCAGCATCTTTCCGATCAAATCAAAGATGAAATCAAAGCGAAAAGCGGCAATTGTAACAATCAAATGATGCACCGCTTACTCTGGGACATTCGAAGGACTGAAAATTGGCCTAAAAATCCCAAGTTAGTTATATTTTAACTATAATATTATATATTTTCAACCATTATTCATATTTTTCACGCGCAGCGTCAGCGATGGAGTCGTCACAAAATATGTCGGCACAGAAGGCGGATTACTTCGAGTCGTCCCAAAAGAGTAAATGGAAAGACATAATTATGTCATTCCCTAAGCTACGTTACGTCATGCTTTCTTACGCTATTACATTACGCTTTCTTTGTTATGTTACACTACGCTTACTTATGTTACATTACATTACGCTCTTACTCCGCGTTGGACTATGCTTTCTTACGTTTCCCTACACTAATCTTCCTTACGTTACGCTACTCTTTCTTACGTTACACTGCTCTTTCTTACGTTACAGTTCGTTTCCTTACGTTGCACTACGCCACTCTTTATTACGCTATGTTCTACTATTCTTTCTTACGTTACGCTGCTCTTACATTACTCTTATGTTGACTGCTCTGCCTTACGTTATACAGTTTGCTTCCATCCGTTACGCTACACTACT
>JAVBJR010000680.1:0-2578 GCA_031546965.1 Dysgonomonas sp. | reverse complement strand
AATGTTTTACCAGTACTCCTGTTATAGTGAACTTTTTCAAAAAAAGTTTCTTTTATCAGAAGTGCGGATGTAAGAAACTTCGGTTATAAGAACCAAAATATGTGGTCCCTTCGAGTTTCTTATAAACGGATTTCACTGTATTTAAGTTTAGTTTAAACTTGTGTATATAGGCCTAATGAACTCGTTTTAATCTGGTTATAAATACAAACGTTGCACGTGTAGATATGCAAAATTAACCCTGGATTAATGAAAGTCTTATATGAAGCATGATTAATGTGGGATTAAAGTGAGAATAAATTGTTTGTTTGCATTTAACGACGTTGAATGCCCTTAATTTCCAGTTGTTAAACTTCACGTTTAATTTGTTTGCATTTCATCACTTTAAATGTTGATGTTGTTGTTTAAAGTGCAGTGACGTCACACATGCAGGACGTGTCCAATTAGCAGAAACGTCGATTTCCAATTAATTAAAGCTATGGCAAACCAATTATCACTCAATAGACCTTTGTTTAATTTCCAAAATAAGTATAAAAGCTTAATATGCATGTAATGGGTGGGTGGGTACTAATATCATGTTAAATCGCATTAAGCCATGTTAAACGTCATTAAACCATCTTAAATTGCATTAAACTATGTTATGATAAACATAATTAACCCACTTTCAATCGCATTAAACCATGATAAACTTATAATTAAGCCGGCTTAAATCGCATTAAAGCATGTTATAATAAACTTAATTAAGCTGGTTTAAACCGCATTAAGCCATGTTATAATAAACTTAATTAACTCACGTTAAATCTCATTGAAACCATGTTAAACTTTATTAAGCCATGTTAAATCGCATTACACCAGGTTAAACTTCATTAAACCATGTTATAGTAATCCTAATTAACCCACATTAAATCTCATTAAACCATGTTATAGTAATCCTAATTAACCCACATTAAATCTCATTAAACCATTTTAAACTTCATTAAACAACGTTAAATTGCATTAATTCATGTTATAATAAACTTTATTAAGCCATGTTAAATCGCATTAAGCCAGGTTAAACTTCATTAAGCCACGTTAAACTTAATTAAACCATGATAATAAACTTAATTAAACCTTGTTGATAATAAAGTTAATTAAACCATGTTGTAATAAACTAAATTAAACCATGTTATAATGAACTTAATTAAGCCATGTTAAATCGCATTAAACCATGTGTTACTTAAATGAGATTGGAAATTCACTAGGTATATAAGGATAAATGTTAAATCTCAAAATGAAATTTTAAATCTCAGTTAAAAAAACATAAGCAGACAATACTGTCACTGATTTATTTACAGGTCCCTACATAGTATTTGAAATAGATATGCTAAGCACGTATACATAGTTTTGACTCACCCGGTATTCTTGTAGTGATATACAGTGTAATCAATGACGTGTCAATCATGATGATGATGATGACAACGCCCGTTTTTATTGAAATCTGACATAATTATGTTGTAACAACCCATGTTTACCAATATATACTTTTAGTTGTTAGCAGGTTACTTTAAATAATGAATGTTACCCATTCCCTACACCAGATGGCGCACACACATCATAATTTTACATTAGTTAGTCTCGCATATAGATGCAATCAAAACCAAGAAAGCATTGGACTAGTACTGATCCATTAGAGGGCTTTGCAAGACAATAAACACGGTTGCTGAAAAATCGCTATAGTGAGTTCAAAGTGAGAATAAACTCGTTGCCCCGCCTTCTTCAGCAAGTAAAAATGGGCTAGGCCCAAATAAAGGGGTGATTGCTTGTGTACTAATGACGTTACCCCTTCAGCACATGCAACAGTGGCTGAAAATAAACCCCACCTCCCCTCTAATTGTGTCCAGCCCATTTTTACTCCCTAATGAGGGCGGAGCTTCGAGTTTATTCTCACTTTGAACACACTATATAGAAAATAAAAATATACACTTATTTTCTTTTTTAAAAAATAGACACATTTCCCTCTTTAGCTGCATTGTTCAGTTACAATATTTGAACTGTAGTTAAAATATAAAAATATAAAATATAAAATAGTTAAAATATAAAAATATAAAAAAAATATAAAATTAATATGTGCTATTAAAATTTCAGATTCTGTCCCTAATGACATTAAAAATAGATTAATAGGTGTGGGGTATAGCTGTTTGGGAGAGCTTCGGAGAATTGGGTTTGCCACCACATTAAAGTATAATCTTGTGAAATCGGCCATCTTTTTTTTTACTTATTAATACGAAGATATTGATTTTGATATAGAACAAATGGAAAATACCGATACAACATTCAGTCAACTTATCTTCGTCTGATAATAATTAAGACTGCAATGTCATTTTTGATGTATGGTCTGACTAGAGTCTGAATAGAGGGTTTATTTTTTTTATTTTTCCCTCTATTTAATTGTGTTTCCGACTGAATGACCAATGAATTTATCGGTCCACTAACGTCAGGACCAATGAGCTTCCGCTTCACGGTAGTCACTGCTAATATCATGTACTTTCAAAAGTGCCCCCTGGTGCATGTTCCATGTACTTATTAGTGGCTACCACCAACA
>JAVBJR010000048.1:0-2565 GCA_031546965.1 Dysgonomonas sp. | reverse complement strand
ACATTACGGCTACCAGGGGGCGCAATCAACGCGATTGTCCAATACAACCAATGCTAAGTTGCCCCTCCCAAGATGGCGCCTTGCTCGTCACGTTCGAATTGGCTCATTGCGCCTCTAGTTCTATTAATATAGCTCTATGGTTACCATCGATCGATATTCAAACATTGACCTTCATTGAAGGCCAAATGGTTGGGGGCGGAGCCTTGGGACCACCAGATTCGGATTCAGCACGCCCACTTACGCCTAGAAACCAGCTTGCGTTACAATCGATCGCTTTTTAAACATTGACCTTCATTGAAGGCCAAATGGTTGGGGGCGGAGCCTTGGGACCACCAGATTCGGATTCAGCACGCCCACTTACGCCTAGGAACCGGTTTACGCTACCGGCGATCGCATTTGAAACATTGACCTTTGTTGAAGGCCAAATGGCTATGGGGCCGAGCCTCAAGACTACCAGAATCGGATTTGGCACGCCCACTTACATATAGGAACTGTCTGTAGGCGGGGCCCGCGGGGAAAACCCCATTCCCATACAGCCATACTTAGGGGAAAACCCCATTCCCATACAGCCATACTTAGGGGAAAACCCCGCCCCCAAGGGGAAAACCCAGGTTTGTTTTACACAGCGTTGCTCGGCAACAGTGACGTCACCATGCGCGTTTTGCTTCCGACGAACGGACACTTTGATCTTTTAGTTAAGAAGGATTAGCATTTGAAGCAATGTCAGCAGGTCATCTAATGCTTCATAAGACCAGCTGTGGCGCAGTGCAAATGAAAGCAACAGCAGAAATTCATCCCCAATTGTTGTATGCGTATGGTTGTGCACCGTTTTATCGTTACTGAGAAGTTCAACTATGTGACCAAAAGATATACCTGACTCAATTAATCAACACATATTAAAGGGGGGCATTTTTTATACATGAAATTTACGTTTCCAATTATATAAAATATTACTCAACTTTAATAGTATACAGTATACCAGGCAGAGTTGCTGACAATGCTTCAACAATCTGCTTTGACATATTAATATTTGCAATCAATACATTATTTTAAATGCAAAAATGCCTTATCTGTGTACTGTAATTAACAAATCCCGTAATGTGGTGAATATTAATTTTACCACATGGGTAGAGACGTTTCTCTCCTGTTCAACATTGGACACTTCTTCTCTGTTGGAACTTTCATTTTCATTGGTATTTAATGAGGCTGTATCATTGTTACTTCTGGATAAATTAAATTCAAAACAATTTCAAGAAATACATTATAGCAATATAGTACAAATATGAAAGGTAATGTGGACAAAAATATTACTTATATATATGAAACACTCGGCACATTTTCAATTTGTTGAATGTCTGATCCAGAAGTAATTTGACTTCTTGTTGAGCAATGTTCACGAACCCACAATGTATTTTGTGGAACTGAAAGTGATGGTAACTTGGAATACTCATCGCGGTCTATGTATTTTTTCCGTTTCTCACGCGGTATATTTCCTTAGCAATTTACAGAAACCATAATTTAAATTGTTGGTAGGGTAGTTAATACAAATGATGACCAATCTTAGACAAGAACTGCATTAACAGAAATAAAACATTTGCTTACTTATATTTTATTTCATGTAAGCTATTTTTCAACTAAAAAGTTGACCATTTTAAGGAAACTCATAATCATTGATAGTCTCCCAGGACTGTAAGTGTTTTTGTGTGTACAAATGTAATTCTAAATTTCCACAGAACTTCTAAAAGGCAATGCATTTATTTTAATATGTCGATGGACAGCTGCTAGTGTGTTCATATACGTAGGCAATAAGGAAAGTATTTGCTGCTTTGTATTTAAAATATCAAATATGCTGTAATGCGAACTGTTATTTATTGAAGCCTTTAAGACATGTATTACACTATTTTTAAAAATATTACCTTGCATGTGAAAGCATTTCTTGGCCCTAAGAAAAATAACACAGATTAAAGTTCAGAAAATGGTGCCAACAGTGTATTAAGCAATTTCAATAAATGTTTGAACTATCAAACTTTTGTCAAACGTCACACAGTTCATTTAACAGATGCGAAGAGCAAGTTACAGTAAAGGTAACACATTTTACCTTTTTCAGGAATTCCTTTATTGTGCGGCAAGCACCAAAGTTCAAATTTGATGAAGTCGCAGAGCCATTTTACTGACAATGCTAATGAAACAAAACCACTGCATGGCTGCACCATTTCCTGATTTTGAACTTGTGTTATTGTTGCTCGTGCCAAGAAACACTTTGTACGACGTCACATGCAAGGTAATGTTTTTTAAAATAGTATAAATTTTTTACCAGTCACATTTTGCTTTGCAGCATCTTTTAAATACAAAGCAGCTGATATACTTTAAAAGATTATCCTCATAGTCACGACATTTTCAAAATGCACATTATTATTTTAATCAAGTCCATGCAGAATGTACACCTGCATAGCTTCATTTGGATTTCAGGCAACTTTGTTTCTCCTATAGTATAAACCATAAATATCAGTAGCCCATTTCGAAAAACCTAGATCACATCATCTTGATCTGACAAATAAATTCATA
>JAVBJR010000952.1:0-3658 GCA_031546965.1 Dysgonomonas sp. | reverse complement strand
TTGAATATTGCTAATAACTTCGTTCTGGTATTTCAAATAACAAATCCGACTTCGCCAACAGTTTTATTGATATGTTTTTCATCTACAAATGTAGATTTTGGCACAACTTCGAAAACAGTGACACTTCTCCTTTAATTGGTGGTAAAGGTTGGTCTTCTACTGTGAGGAGTGGCAGTCCTTGCGAGGTTGGAGACTAGCAGCTACAGCAACCTTATATACTAGTAGAACTGAACTTTGAGCTGGTGACACAAGCCCATGCAACCAGTTGTGCAAGGCCCAGCGATTTGCATATTAACCTTTGAGAAGGTAGTGGAGGCTCAAAGAGTTTACAAGAGTTGTGAAATCACCAAAAGTAAACAAACACATGTGACAGTCCAATATGGGACTGCCACACTATTGACAATTTGTGAAACTTGTTTTTACTCATAACTCAAAAACTATTAAAGATATCAGAAATCCGGCGACGGAGTGCTGTAATATTACTATAAAAATGTCAGTTGAAAGCAAAATTTGGTTACCGATTTTCAGTACAAAGAAATAAAAGCCTGTCTCTAATAGAAGCTGGGTTTTTATTAGAAGTCTGGTCCCAAATTTGAATAGAAGCCAGGAATCTATTTAGAAATTTACAGTAATTCAATAATTTTAAATAGAAATTGGAATGTTTCCATACAGGGTATAACTTTCATTTCAAAAGTCCCATGCTTAATTATTGGTATTTTGTTTCAAGCAAATTAGAAGAGAAAGGCAGCGATCAATAAACGAAAAATTTCATGTAAAATGTCAAAAATGATACATTTTCCAGGATTAAAATACTTTAAAAGTGGTTATTTCGCGGTGGCTTTATTTTCGCGATATTCGCGCACCTTCAATTTTCCGCAAAAATTTATGCACCACAAAAAAATGTCATTTCCTGTTCACAATTTTTTACAAAAACCAAATCCACAATCTTCAAAACTACCAATAATCATATCAGCCTTTAATTTAATATTGTTAAGTCATTAATTAGCCGTTTAGCATGCACTTTAACCTTTTGTGGAATTCTTTTCCCTGCAGACAATGCAGTAAGTTGACAATAATTAGCAACACCTGCACATTATGAGGAGAGGGGTAAGTTCCGTGTTTAAAAAAGGAGTATTTTCCAGGAAAATAAGATAATGAGAACTCAATTTCAATAGAGCAATGATGTATAATTGACGTAATAATGCTGCTATTCCGCGAAAATAAAGTCACTGCTAAAGTTCTAAAATTAATTTTCCGCGAAAATTTAGCCATGCGAATTGATAGTCTTTTAAAGTTTATAAAAATATTACTGCGGACAAATAGGAAGTCATATGTGTACTTTGCAATGGTGCCAAAATTATCTAACCTTGACCCTTATTTCAAGGTCATCCGTGTTCCAACTTTCAAACAATGCAGATAAGGAAAAACTTTGAATCTGGCGCTTGAAAAGCACATCCGAATTATATCAAAAAAATATTAACAGACAGTTTGGTGCATTTATAAAACCTAGAGAAATATGGGACTAGCTTCAATATGCAACCCGTGCGAACCAACTTTCCACACATTCACTCGGCCAAGTTTAAATAATTACTTGTTATCTCCTTCAATTATTAGAATCATTATTAAGATTTCGTAAGAATGCCTTTATGGAGAAATGCCAAAAATTCAGTGATGCATGTTATTTTCGTACTGGATGATAAACTTTAATCGATATTTATCTCAGCCAATTTCATTATACAACCTAAAATTTTGGCACTGAGTATGTAAAAATGGCAGATATGAATTATGCCAATTTTAAGCTACAATATTGATAACAGTGGATGATTTGCAATATTTCTTGGCACAGAAATGTGTGTCAATTTATTTTTGAAGAAGTATATGTTCTTACAGGGGAATCACTTTGTGACATCGTTCTGTCAATATAATAAAATGTCATATTATTGAAACATTATTTGTGAACAAATTAGTTATAATATATATTTTCCAAACTTTTACAAGGTTGTCTGTCTGGTTGAAGGCACTTCTATGATCAGTTATATCTCTAAAACATATTATCCCGAAATGAAATTTAATTGTAATTAATGGGTAATACGTTAACTACTTCCTAACATATCCTTTAGTATAAAAAAGAGAAAGTTTATAATGTTGCCTAGCTGATGTAATGCAAAAGTTTTTACCAAACAGCACGATTGTTTTTGTTGATAGAACTTAATTAGCACCATCACCAGGCAAACTGCTGTTTTTTAGTCGGATTTACAGAAGTTTTAGTCGTTTGTGGAATCCTATCAAGGCCTCAAGAATTTTTCCGAAGTTTCCGGAAACCTAACATAAATTAATACTGTATATGGCATGAAACGATTGCCTTATTTTAGATTTCTCTCAGGGTCCAGGGGATTCTTGGTACGTCAACTACAGAAACTTCTGAATTGAAAATAAAAACAATATTTTATTTTTAAGATAATACACTCAATTTATACATAAAAAGGTTTCTGGTCTAACCCTTGCCATTGGGTGTTGGCTTTCTAGCTTGAGCAAAATAAAATTGTAAAAACACAAAGAAATTTTTACATTTACAAAGATAAGTGGTGAGACCAACTGATTTTGTGACTTGTTCACACCGAGACTTTACTTGATTCTCTAAACTTCGGCTCTCCTTATATACTGTTGTGGCAGGAAGTTAACACAAATTTGCTTTTGGAAACTTCGGAAATTTCTTTATACAATATGTCAGGCAACAACAGGCTCTTGGCCCAACCAGGTTGCCCCTGTCAAGTACCTAAACCCTCCCTGTAATATTGAAAAAGTCGTCCAATTTAGTTTTAAACTTTCCACGGTAAGTGCCTCCACCACCTCACTTGGCAACCAATTCCACTCATCCACAACCCTGTGAGAGAAGAAGTGTTGCCACATCAATAGTCGGGGTCTCTGCTTCTGTAATTTGAAACGGTGTCCCCTTGTCTTATTCCCCCCAAAAAACTGGAAAAGTACACAGCCCCAGGGAAATTAATGTTTTTAATAAACTTAAAAACCTGAATCAAGTCCCCCCGGATTTGACGTGTTTCCAGCGAAAACAACTTAAAGGAGAAGTGACAGGGATAAAATCGATGATAGCGATTGCAACGACAATTTAATTCTAAGTTTGTAGCCATGTTTTGAATCACCCGTGAATTTTTCAAATTTTTTGAAATAGTAGTTTTTTTAATTAATTGAGGCAGTTTCCAATGCGGTAGGACCTTGCGGTAGGGAGTACATAATTAATGTATCACCAAATGCAGTGTATGATGTGCCTAACTTGCCAGCGCTCGATTTGACTCGAAGTCAACGATCGCCGCTTCGGGATGCGCCGACCAATTGGAAAGGCGGGTAGGCGGCGTGGCCACTCAGAATGCCACAAAAAGGTTACGGATCTGATATTGAGTTTTACAATAGATACTTTGAATTTTCTCGGACGAGAAAATTTAATACGAAATCCTAATTAAAAACGAAATAATTAAAAATGATTTCGTTTAAACTGTCTCGTTCGCATGCGCGAAAAACGAGAAAATAAAGAAATGTCGTAAATGATTTTGTAAATAAATTTCGTATTCCCTGCTCCAACGCTGTTGCCAGTCTTGCGCGATTGTCGGCGATTGTAGTACTTTTGGAACGTGTTGAACCT
>JAVBJR010000169.1:0-7824 GCA_031546965.1 Dysgonomonas sp. | reverse complement strand
TCGATACCTTCTCCAAAATCGCGTAACAATTTTACTTCATATCGGCTATTGCTGAAATTATTTAGTCGTGCTTTTCTGCTAATCTCGCTTATGTGATTGTTTTCGCCAAGTACATATCGTGTACCGTTGTTTTCTTTGCTGCCTTGTTCATTCATCCGTAGCGATAAATTTACATTCAGACCAATCTTGTACAAGCCCGATTGAGGGATGGTGATGCTGACGTTTCTTTTGGTTGTACTTTTATCGGTATCTTCGGTATCAAATTGCATCACATTGGTGCCGTTGTCTTCTATTTTCAGATCATATAACATCGAGTTACTCAACAGATTGGCGGTGTAGGTACTCCAGCGATATTCGTCTCCTTCACGAGAATCTCCGTAATACGAATATCTTTCGAAGCGTTCAACATTTTGCTCGTCTCGTTTATAATTCGTCCATTTTCCCTGTATTTTAAAATGCCCCAAACGCCCCCAGTTCCACTCCTGCTGATAGCCCACCGGGTTTTGGTACGACATGTAGAGATTTTTCAATCGTTCATCATTAAAGGCATTACCCCCAATAACATAGTTATGATCGTCCGTATATTTGTGATTCTCAAATATCATTCTGATAGCCTTCATACAATTGATGGATGGTGGAAAATCTTCGATCCCCAAACGTACATATTTATCCCACAGCGTTTTTCCCGTATAAGTTCCCGCCTCATCCTTAGGTAATTTGGGCAACAAACCATACAACACAAGCGGAAAAATGCACTTGGGAATACCCTTATCGGTATTGTATTTATTGAGCACTTCTACCATGCCCAACGAGGTATCCAGTTTCCATTCGCCGTCTATCTCGGTCATTTTTTTCTCTCCGAATATTTCCTTAATCGTCTTTTTGGCAGGTACAACCAGGTTGCCTTTGTAACTACCGTCGGCATCTATGGAGCTAAGTTTAAACTGTCCGTCGAAAATACGGATGCTGTCAACATAAAGCTGGGCGGTATAGGGTCTGTTGAATTTATTTTTGACTTCTTCTACATTGGCATATCCAAACACAGCATCGTTTGCGGGCGATGCCGGAATGGTTATCGAATAGCTGTATTGAGCATCTTTGGTACTCAATTCAGACGGATTTATCAGTACCCTGTTGAGGCGCACACCCAGTTTTTCGGGGCTTTGTATGTCGCAGAGTTGTTTGTTGATGTAAAGTTCTATGTTGGTCATGTTATTTTTTTTAGAACCCCACCCAGCCTCCCCAAAGGGGAGGAGATTCAGAGACGATGCAGTCTCCTCCCCTTTGGGGAGGCTGGGTGGGGTTGTTATTTATTTAAAGCTATCCGTATAATGATATTTCATTTCCACTAGATACAGGTCGTCGGGCGAACCATATTTGAGCGACATATCATCTATCAATATATAGCGTTTTGTGCTAAGCTCATACACGGCAGGCGAGGCGCTCATTTGCCGCAACCACTCTACGTTTTGCTTCGAGATGGGCGACGTTTGTACCGTTTTTTGCTCCTGCACATTTTTGGCAGCTACCGATTCTATTTCGGCATAAGAAGCAGAACCCGGCAGTAATGTTTTGTAAATGGTAGAAGCAGATGTTTTGAAATCGGTAGCAGAGTCTCCGCCAAAGTTCATCGTATCCCACCCTCCCAACTGATTGAGAAATACAAAGTCGTTAACCTCATTGAGTACTTCGGGCAGAATGCGGAACGAAAGGGGGGTAGAAACAATCACTTCGGGGTCATTTTGACCCAGATATTCGCTTTTATGCCAACGGCAAAGGTATACATCTATTCGCCCCACCGTCTTATCGTTATACATAGGCAAAAACTGATCGAGTTGAACGAGCGTAGTGTTTACTTTACGGATAAATTCGTGAGTAACTTCCTGTCCGTTTTCGGTATGCGCACCAATCAGTGTACCCGAGTGGGTATAAATCTTGTAATGCAGCCCTATAGATGGGACAAGATTATCGGCTCCCGCAATTCGCAACGTAGGAGCTATGTATTTGTGTATATAAGTAAAGTATTGCCTCTGTCCTTTGATATGTGTTCGGGCAAAATTGGTAGTCAAAGGTTTCACTTTCACGAAATTGTCTTTATAAAAATCTTGCGAAAAATCGAGGATATAAGAATTGCCCGATTCGTCTTCCTCGAGATTCAGCGGATCCAAAGTATAATTATATCCGTTGAGAATATACAGGGGCGGCGAGTAATAAAAGGGTTCGGTAATAACACCATCCGTACGCTTGGCTATGAATCGGTAATCGGTCATCGTATTGGCATTGCTCCACAATTGAAACTTTTCGTCCGTTTTCTCCAATTCCAATTCGGTCAGAAAAGCAGGCGAATAAGTTGCTTTTTTACTTAGTAACGTACTAAGGTCGAACCACAACGGCTTTCCGAAATACGATTTAGAAAGTGTAGTCATATAGCTGCCCAAATTAACAAATGTATCCGGTGTACCCGGAAACGTCTGATGGTTGGTATACACATCCAGTTCGATCTGATAACTTCCTGTTCCGTAGTCGAATATATCAGAAGAAGTTGTATTTGAGGTTTTAGAAGTAGATATTTTTAAGTAATCTACTACATTCCCTCTTTTAGCAGATATAATGTTATCCGATGAATTGATATCATCCAAAACAGCCGAGTTATTATAATTTATATACGAACAATATATTGTGAGGTTTTTTTCATTCAAAACAACACTCACATTTTTGCAAACCCAATCCTGCCTCAAGATACAATCTCTCAAATTTTTCAATGTTGCCAAGCGAGCCTGTTCTACCGACGTTACACCTGCTTGAGGAAGTACCACTTTAAAATATTCAGTATCATTTCTTGTATAATCGGCATATAAAGCAGTTATAATAGCTACTCTAAGATAATGTCCTTCTATACTCAAATAACAATTAGAGATATCGAGGGTCGAAAAATCGAAATTATTGAGGGAAATCGAAAAATCGGGTTCTATCTCTTCTATACCATCATACTTTACGTCAATCGAAAAATCATATTGAGGTCCAAAACCTTTCGATTTTATTGTTATAGAATAATTTTCAATCACAAACTTTTTGAGAGTATCGGCTTTGGTAATAGTCTTCAAAATATCGGTCGTGATTTCAAAATTGTTTTTGAGATAGCTATTCTTAAGCAAACAATTTCTTATATTTTGAGCCGTCAAATACAAAGAACTTTCGTACAAATAAATATAATTATCTCCCTCAAAATGGCTGCCCGGCGAAACCACAAAAAATGTATTCTCATTTACTTTTTTCGGATCGTGAGTTGAATGAAAGGTATGTACTCTACCCGTTTGTTTTTCTGTAATTTCTATCCGTAAACTCGATTGTAGTGTTCCAATACTTATCACTTTCATCGAAGCAGTCAGATATTGCTCCATCACATCACTCTTTTTGCCACTGAATACCACAAAATTAGGACTGTTTGCCAACACAATTTCGGAGGGTTCATTTATTGAAGCAATCTCTCTATTACAATAATATCCCATATGTAATCTTTTATTGAATAGATAAAAAGAGGCACATTAGCCCATGTAGGGGCGTATGCAATACGCCCCTACGGCTGGAATATGAACAAAAAAAGAGTACCTCTAAAACAGAGGCACTCCCAGTACAGTAAACAAAAACCAAGGTCGCAGACCTATTTATTACTTACTCTTTAATTTTTTTCTCTTTCTTTTGTTCAATCAAGTAAGCACCCAACAGACCCAATCCTCCAAACAACGAAACACTTGCCAAATAAATAATTGCTACCGAATCGTTAATATTGTCTCTTACGACACCCTCGTAGCTGGCAAATACCGGATTCATCGAATTTGTTAATACCATCTCCAAGAAAAATGCAATAAGAAGCCCCAAACCCACACCAACCAAGAGCAGGCTTGCCCGAAGCGACCACGAAGATGTTAATTTAGCTTGCGGTTGCCCTACAAATGGCAAATTTAACTTATTGGCAAATGCCGACAGATCGACATTGTTTTGCAACTTATCGATAATAGCCAGCCTTTCTTTGCGGCGCACAAACAATTCGAACAAACGGTAAATACCTAAGGTTATAATACCGACTACAAAAATAGGAAGTAGTGCATTTTGCATATTCTAAATTTATTAATTTGTTAAACATTCTCTCGTTTGCCTATTTTGACGCAGCCGATTGAGAAAGGTTACAAAATCGTTGAAAAAAAAAATTCAGAAAAAATTTCTGACTACATTTGTAACCTATCCTATATTGATGCGTCATACAGGCATGACTAATTTTGATGACATACATTATGTCCGTTTAATCAAAAATGGCGATACGAATGCCTTTGTTCATATTGTACGCCGTTATCAGAGAATGGTATTTACTATTGTCAACAAAATTGTCAGCCATACCCAAGATGCAGAAGATATTACGCAGGAGATCTTTATCAAAATATACCAATCGTTGGATAAGTTTAGGGGCGATTCGGAGTTTTCGACCTGGCTCTATCGCATTGCCTATAATACGGCTGTAACGGAGGTGAGAAAAACAAAACGAGAGTTTGTCTCGTTCGAAGATATGGCAGAAAAGATACCCGATGGCGAAATCGCCGATCATATCGAAGAGTCGTCTACCGAACAACGATTGCAGTATCTCGACCTGGTTCTCAACCAGCTCAACCCCGAAGATGCTTTTTTGATAACGCTGTTCTACCTCAACAACGAGAGTGTGCAGGATATCAGCCTGATCAGCAATTTAAGTGCATCTAACGTAAAAGTGAAGTTGCACCGTATACGCAAATTTATGAATTCAGAAATAAATAAACTCATATCACAATGAAAGAGCAAGAAAAAGACCATCTAAGGAGCTTGTTTCAAGATATGGAACTAAGCAATCCGCCCCAAGGTTTCGAAAACCGTTTGATGCAACAAATACAGCAGGTTGCAGCACAAAAGTTAAAAAAACAAACACTAAGGAGCAAAATAGTTACCGCAATTTCCATAGCTGTCGGCATAGCTGCCATGGTAGCCTTGCCACTGGTTATATTTTACTTTATTACGGGAAACATCGGTTTTGGGATGTTGTCTCCACTATCGTCTTTAAAATTAGCTCGATTCTCGGCAATGGATATTAGCCCGATGATGGTGCTGTTGCCTTCTGTTATTCTGATATTAGTGATGGGCGATACGCTGATCCGCAAGCACTTGTCTGACAAGAGGCATCATGATATTTGAGATAGTTTTCTTTCAAAACAAAGGTTTAATAAATGCTCCTTTCTGGCACAGAAAAAGCCTAAGACCATTATTTAATGATCTTTATAATAGAAAAAAAATCTCTGAAATATTATTTACAAACAAAGAAGTCTGCTAAGTGTGAATTTACCAATACTATGTAATCCGAATTATCAATAGTTGTACACTTCTCAGATTTGCGGTCTAATAGATATGTCGTTATCTCTTTTTTTGTATATACTTTTCGGGTCTGTCTTATATAATCTATTCTCGATAAAAGCTCCAACCCGAATGATGAATAGAATCCTGACAAAAATTCTTTGGTTTTTCGAGCTATTTCTTTGTACTTCCTATTTTCGGGTAAACTTAAGTATTCTTCCACCTTGCTTTCGGTAGACATATCTATATTTAACTCTTGAAACGGGTTAAAAATTAACGCATTATATTCACTTATATAACTACCGTTGAGATACTTAAGTACATTCTTTACCTTTCCCGAATAAGGTCCGTAGAACTCCGAATCGAAATCGATCTTAAACTGGTCTTCGGCACCAAATCGTTGCAAAAAGTAGACAATTTTTTCGGCTGCAAATTCTGATATAAATTCGCCTTCCTTTATCATATCGAATAATACATAAAGCATCATCGACCGTGCCGGTGTTAGCGTTGCCTGCTCTTTTTCGAGTATTGCTTTTATGGCATCATTGGGCTCATAAACAATAATTTCGCAGTCTACCTCCGACAAATATTCTTCTATCATATCCTTTACTTTACTCCATTGCAAGCCTCCGTTGCCTGCACCCAAAGCGGGCAAGCTTACCGATTGCAGCGACCGTTGGTTAATAAGTTTGACCAACTCGATAAGCCCCACACGAATATAGTCATACTCGGAGGGGTCACGCCAATGATTTTTTGTCGGAAAATTCACAATGAGTTTTGTCCCGGTCAGAAGATTTTTTTCTTCACAAACCAGGAGCTTACCAATTGTTAAAACTTTGTTGTCACACGCGTTTTTGTAAATCTTAAAATTGTTCGGAAAGTACTTTTTAAACTGTAGAGCTATACCTTTCCCCATTACCCCTACAGTATTAACAGTGTTGACTATCGCTTGAGAGTTGCTCTCAAAGATATCCCCGCATACATATTTTATCATATATCAAAAATAATATCCTGGCTCCACTCGTATTTTGTCGTCGTCAATACCTAATATATATAACTTGTCCTTTATACTTGGACTGTATACTACATACTCGGTGATACAAGTTGCCGGCACGTCTCCACCAACCAAAAATTCGGCTTCTTTCCGCCGTCTCAGATCAGTATTTTCGCTACCACCCCAGTTGTTGTCTGTTATCGCTTCTATATCCAATAATCCTCTGATCTTACGAATTTTAGTGCTGTCGTAAAAGCAACTCAATTTACTGAAAGCATGACCATTCGTAAACCAAAATTCTAGTTCGGCATCAATAATTTGCTGTATTGTCGTTATACAGTAAACAATGCCTCTCGGATCTACCACCTCTGTCCCGTAGCCTTTTTGTATTGCATACAACATCGGCATTTTGGGAGCAAAATGAAATGGAGTATACCCTACTAGAGGACGTCCGCCCGGAAGCAGCCGTTCTCTTCGTTTATCAATAATCGCACTATTGCCAATAGCCACATAGTTTTCATTTCTGTTAGGAGATGAAATATGAGTTATCCCATTTTCGGCAATATGCTGAATATTATCAAAATGAGTGACCCTAAATAACGGGGTCTTATCTAAGCGTAAGCGAGCCAACCTTTTTTATTATTACTTTGATAACAAAGATACATTATTTTTTTATACAAATAATATCTATTTGATCGTCAAATTTTTCTCGCTTTCATTCAAAAATTAATTCTCCAAAAAACGAGGGTTGGTGAAAACTCACATTAGGTGTCTCAATGCCTGTCCACGAAACAAAATGCGGTGTGGTAAGCATGTCGCCACACTTATAAAAATTCCCTCGAGCCAATAAGCCATCGAATTTATCTATATAGCTCTGCCAAAAGGCTGTATGCGGAATAACGAGGGTCAAAGTCCAATCGAAACACCCGGCTTGTTTTTGCCTGTTTGCCATTCCTAAGCTGGAGTCTCGTCTGATCGACTGCATGATTTCTGCGGAAGCATGTTCTGCCATTTCGCCCAATTTACGATAGCCCAACAATGCTTTGCCAATGCACGTAAATTCGGCATTATAATAATGCTCGTTATCGAATGAGAGAAACATTTCAACACACGAATCCGTCCACACCTCGCCATTGTCTGTTGTTACAGCTGCCAATATTTCGGTTTCTCTCACCCTATATTGCAGCAGTATATTTTCGCCATTGTGCGCTATCGCAAATGTAACATCGGGTTTAGAGGGATAGGCATCAACCCAATTGATTGTATCTATTGGGTTTACGGGCAAAGCTTGCAACTTTTGAGCCACTAAACTTATGTCCGAAGCATTGATGTTTATTTTGGGTACTGCGATACTTTTCATCCTCTATATAGCCAAATTATAGACTGCCTGTTTATTTTGGGTAAGCGAATACAATCGGTCGTTAAATTTTTTGTCGCCTGGCAAAGGTAATTCTTTT
>JAVBJR010000223.1:0-3077 GCA_031546965.1 Dysgonomonas sp. | reverse complement strand
GTTGACGACGAAGATTTCGATCTCCAACATTTCAAGAGAATCTTGCTAGAAGAAGAAGTCAAGCTTCTGGCAACAGGAGAACCTGAAGACGAAAGACAAGCGTTCTTATCTCAAGGTGCAAGACCGCGGCAAGGCGAGCGCGGCAGACTCAACAGTAACCAATCCGAGTCGCAACCTACACCCTCTACAAGTAGACCACGTGGATCTAGAGGCAAGAGACAACGTGAACCTCAACGGGAGGATTCGCAACCCAGACCTAGAAGTGGTATTAAATGCTATCGATGTGGAAATCACGGACATATCAGACGCGAATGTCCTAAGTATGGCGATCATGTACCAAGAGCAGAGGAAAAGCCAAAAGCAGAATCGCAAGCACGCAAAGTAGCGTGGACGGCTGTCAACTTAGCTAGTGAAAGCGCAAGACCCACAACAAAATGGATTGTGGATAGCGGCGCAACCGATCACATGTCGGGATACCGCGAGAAATTCACAGACTACAGAGAGCAAGAGTGTGAAATCCGTGTCGCGAATGGAGGTGTACTCAAAGCAATAGGAATTGGAACCTTCGAAATACTACTCTCCGAAGATTGCGGAGGAGCTAACATCACGTTAAATGATGCACTACACGTACCAGAAATCACGGGTAACTTGGTTTCCACATTAAAAGTTGCTGAAAGAGGGAACAAGATCGAATTAACGTACGATCATGCTAAGATTTTCACTCAACAAGGGGACCTAATAAGTACCGCAAGACGTTCGGGAAACCTGCTATGCCTACAAGAAGCAGAAAACGCAAAACCAATCGCTAAGACAGCGTTGGCGACTAAATCGAAGGTGAACCTATGGCATCGGAGGTTAGGTCACTTACACAGAGAAAAGGTGATCAAGATGATGAACCTACCAAAGGATAGAGACGCCGGTCGACCCTGCGAAATTTGCGCATTCGGAAAAATCACGGCAAAACCATTTCCTCAACATAGTACATCGAGAGCAACGCGGGTACTAGAGCTGATACACTCCGACGTGATGGACGTTCGAAATGAGGAATCAATACACGGCGAGAAATACGTCGCTACTTTCATCGACGATTATTTGAGATTTGGGATTACTTACCTTATGAGAAGCAAGGATGAAACATTCCGAAGATTCAAGGACTTCAAGATGTTGGTATAAAATTACCATAATACGAAAATCAAAGCCCTTAGAACCGACAGGGAAGGAGAGTATCTGTCAGAAGATTTCAACAGGTATCTTCGCAAAAATGGCATTACCCGACAACTGACAATCCCGGCTACTCCGCAACAAAACGGCGTTGCGGAGAGACGAAACAGGACATTAGCCGAAACAGCGCGATGTTTATTACTCCAAAGTGGTTTACCCACAACGTTCTGGAGCGAAGCCATCTTATGCGCCACGTACCTGCGAAACAGGAGTCCTACCTCAGCCAATAAAGGCAAAACCCCATATGAACTCTGGTTCGGATACCCACCAAGCCATGAACACATGAGAGCATTTGGATGCCGAGCGTGGCATAAGACCAAAGAAGCCAGACGCAAATTTGAACCACGAGGAGCGCGAGGAATTTTAATTGGATATTCACCCGAATCTAAAGCCTATAAGATATGGGACGAAGACAAAGGCAAAATAATCCTGCGGCGAGACGTCATTTTCGACGAGGAAGACTATCCAGCGTTAAATGTGCAACAAGTTACACAAGAAAAGTCAAAACCAAAAGACACGATAGCCATCGAGCTAAATGCAACAAATGACGAAACCGTTATCGGCGAACCGATAGATGAACCAGCGATTCAACCATCACCCAGACCACGGCCACGACCCGCTCGAACGGTAAAAGCGCGAAGAATAGTTACCAGAGCTGGCAGAGCAATAAAACGGCCACGATGGTTGCAAGACTACGACTCCGACGACAGAGAAGTCTACGTGGCATATCAAAAGAAAAGTCTAGGGACATCAGATCCTAGAACAATACGAGAAGCAATGAATTCCGAAGAAAACCTCGAATGGAAAGAAAGCATACGAGAGGAATTCAGAAACCTAGATCGCAACGGGGTATGGACACTGGTGAAACGTAAACCAGGCATGAAAGTCATCAAGTCCAAGTGTACATTCCGAACAAAACGAGATGAGAACGGCAATGTAGCAAGACACAAAGCGAGACTCGTAGCCCTCGGAAACCAACTACTGTGCGTTTCACGAAAGATTGCGGTCGAGAGGGCCTCTCCCCCGACCTGACTACTGGTTTTTGGGGGGGGTTTGGGTTGATTTGAAGCATGATGTTGCTTGTTCACTTTACCCAGTGACGTCATTATTCGGAATGCAGCAGCAAGCTTCAATAGTTCAAATACCGAAACCCCCAAAAAAGCAGTCTACAGGTCGGGGGAGGGGCCCTCTCGACCGCAATCTTTCGTAAAACGCACAGTCAGACCAGGGATCGATTTCGACCGAACCTATAGCCCTGTAGTAAAGATGAAAAGTACAAGACTACTGATGGCTTTAGCGGCACAGAATGACTGGGAGATCGACCACGTCGATATCATCGCAGCGTACCTCGCTGCACCATTAGAAGATAAGGTCTACATGGAAATACGCGAAGGATATGATGAATACTACGAATGTGAGCAATCCGGAAAGTAAACGGCTCAGATCGAAGACATCAACTCTGGAGAATGGGTGTGCTAACTAAAGAAATGCATTTACGGTTTACCACAATCCGGAATGTTATGGAATAAACGACTCAACGACTTCCTAATTAAAATGGGACTAACACGAAGCAAAGTGGACCCATGCATTTACTTCAACAGGAAAAGAGGGATAATAGTAACGACCTACGTGGATGACGTACTGATATACGGAAAACGTCAAGACATCGACCGCCTAAAAAGCATGTTGGCGAAAGAATTTGAAATACGCGCTTTGGGAAAAGCCACACTCGTCCAGTCAGTGAGGATCACCAGACAGGGCAAATCCATTGAACTCGACCAAGAAATGTACGTCAATGAAATATTAAAGGAGTTCGGCATGGAACTTTGTAAACCAACGAAGACCCCAATGATTCT
>JAVBJR010000892.1:0-5441 GCA_031546965.1 Dysgonomonas sp. | reverse complement strand
TTTCTAAAAATCTTTGGTGACATTGCAGGTCTGTCATTTACTGACATCGTTTGGCCGTCCAAATGTCTAATCCCTCAACCAATAAACGTTTCTGCTGTGGCTCTACAACGTGTTAATATGGTCTTTTGACGTTTCTTGACTAGGGTGTTCGTTGCAAATATGTTGCTGAGACGTCTGGAACTACAATGTGGAAGCGTCACTAGAACGTTGCACAAATGTCTTATTATGACGTGGCAGCAACATTACTGCTCTGTTGAGAAAACGTCTTATTATGACATGGCAGCAACGTCACTGCTCTGTTTATACCACTACGTTACAGCGTTAAATATGGCGGGATTTCAATGCTGAAATTACTTATATCATAAGTAATGGCTAATTTCATTCAGTATAAAATGTTGCAAAACATTGATACAATATATATTTAAAAGATGATAACATATATAATGTGCCGAGAAAACAAAATGCAGACATGTAAATGATAATATACCTTTATTAACAATTGGCATTTGCATATCCACAATAGTACAAATTAATATATACAGGGGTGCATAGAAGTGACAGAAAAGTGACATTTTTTTTAACAGAAATTTAACGCATGCAATACATTTCAGCATATTAGTTAGTATATTCATTAAATTGACAATTAGCATTACACATTTACACAATCATTACTAATGCTATGAAATATTATTTCAGTGTATCTGGATAATAATTTAATATGACCATGTCCACTTACATTCTAAATAAATGCAAATTGTGTGGGTTGTATAAAGTATTACCTGTTATTTGGTATTTTATTAAACACACAGAACTGTTATAACATCAAATGATAATAAACAATATGTTAAATGTTTAATATATATATATTGTTAAACTAATGTTGAACTATGTTAACATACTTAATTATGAAAATATTTTTTTCCGCAGGCAAAATAGTCATTTGGCAATTTGTGAAGAGTAACTCACTGTAATTTACAGATATTTGTTAAAGTGTTCCGGAATTGATTTAATGGACAACAATTAATACTGCACATTTGAAATTATTATAGCCTTGTGCTCTAAACAACAACAAATCGCTAATACTAAAGCATACAATTCTCATATTTTGTTAAGCTATTCTAAAACATTTAACCAGTAGACTTGCCAAGTCTCTAATGAGAAATGTGACCCATTACTCGAACTTGGTCGGTCACAAACCAAAGTAGTGATTTAATTTTGCCACTGTGGTGGAGGACTTGATCTCTTTGATCACCTTGATCTAGTTACTTAAGTGATCAACTAGATCACAAAAAGCATGCAAAATGTAATAAAACACGATAAGATACTATTTGTGCACTCGCATGCAGTATTGCCATCCATATCGCAGAACAAAATGTGAACGCCAACACAAATATGTAATTTAATAGTTTAATGGAAATTGTAAATCACACGTACACAATTAAAACTGAAAATATTAACATAATCCTTATTTATTATATACATATTTTAAACTAATTGTTGAGCTTGCTCCATTACATCCGTCTGTCTGTAGGATATCATTGGTTAAGGCGGAATCACACGCGGAACGGCCGATTGCTGTCTAGGAGAGAGTATTTTCCATCTGTGAACATGATGTTCGTTAAATTGGCACTGTTGAAGCCCAGAAAACGTAATAAACACCACAAAATTAGACATTATAGATCGAAATACGCTCTTTTATTTGAGCTTATAGTTCGTTTCTGTGCGTTTCACAGAAACCTCGAAAAAATTTGCGGATCGTACCGATTTTAGGGCAATTTTGCAGCGGTACGTTGCACTCTACAAATTTTCTAGACAACGTAATATAAATATCTAACAACATGATTTTTCTACACGTTATACCACACATCAACTATGTTTCGGAATTTTGATATCTGTCATAGTTTTTGAGTAATTAGTGAAAAATCATTTTTGTTGAAACTTCGGGAAACGGGGTTTTCGCTTACTCAAAAACTATGACAGAAATTAAAATTCCGAAACATATTTGATGTGCGGAATAACGTGTAGAAAAACATGTTGTTAGATATTTATATTACGTCGTCTAGAAAATTTGTAGAGTGCAACGTACCGCTGCAAAATTGCCCTAAAATCGGTACTATTCGCGAATTTTTTGCGAGGTATTTGTGAAACGCACAGAAACGAGCTATAGCTCAAATAAAAGAGCTTATTTCGATCTATAATGTCTAATTTTGTGGTGTTTATGTAGGAGTTTGTTAAACTTATTACCTGATGGCGCTGGGAGCAGTTGATTGATTGCGAACTTGTAAAACTGGTTGTAGTGGATTCTGGGAAGTGTGATGTAATCTTGTTTCTTTCTAGAATGTTCTTGAGTTGATCGTTGTGCCCCCTGGTGGGAAATAATTATTATACAACTTCTATGATTCCTTTGTTCGCTCGCACTCGCAATATGTAACTTGTTGAAACCACTACTGTCGACATGTAAAGTTTAATTAAAAAATTTATTCATTGTTACCACGTCTCGATCTGGATGATTCCTCAGGAACTCGCGGAGTTCTTTTCCACTGCCCTCAACAGGTTATGGGCCCAGCAAAAAGAAAAATGAACATTCATATTTAAACCGAGAGTGAAAACGAGGCCAACGAACGATAGCGAACGATAAAATCGTGTCAAGGTCAACTTAAAAGTGCACCGCTTCCGAGAATTTTCGACGACGTTCTCGACAATTTTTTGGAACATTACGACTACGATAATTACTAAAAGAAGTGCCATCCAGCCTTAATCCTAAGAAGGAACTTAAGGTTTACAACTGGAGAGTGGAAGAAAAACGTTTTCCTTACCTGCAAGTGGGCCTTTTCCGACGTTTTTCGCGATCTTTGCGTGTTTTGGGCGTCGGCCAAGCTAAAAACTACGAGACAGACGCCAGACGGCCGCCATTGTTGCTGACACGATCGTGACGTCATCGGTAGCATCGAGGCTTTATTTTTTGAAGCAGATGTCCGAAGAATCTGTGAATATAAACAAAAGTTAATTTTTCTCTTTTGTGTAAATTGAAATTATTCTCTAGTCGTATTTGAGTGTATTTTGTGCGCGACAAAGTAAGCTCACAGCCCCATTTTTGGTATTTCTTTGTGAATAGAAACTTGGGAGTGGGCGTGGTCTAGCTCATATACATATCTGTGGTTGAGTGTTTGCCAGATTTGGATGCTCACTTTGGATTGGTCCATAACAGCTTTGTTTGGATTGGGAATAGGTCAAGATTTCTTCAAATTCTCTTTGAAAATTTTGGTAAGGATTTTCCCTTTAAATTCCGAAATAGTTTGGTGCGCTCCGATTCTACCCTTTTGTGAGTTAACTGGTTTGTTTGAATTTTGCTTTGAGAGCAAAGTATTCAAAAATGGAAAACAAAATTGAACGTTTGAACGAAAATAACTATCGATACTGGAGCTCATGCATGCGAGGCTTGCTCATAGGAAAGGGATGTTGGACTATAGTACAGGAAGGTTTAGGTAGTGAACCCAACCAATGTCAGATAGCCCAAAATGGAAAAGCGATAGAGATATTAATGGGATCTTTAGATCCATGCGTGGTAGACGATATAGAAGGTTGGGAGACAGCTAAAGATATCTGGGATAGCTTGTATGAGGTTAGAGGAATGTGCGACGCATGGGACGGGATGTTGGCATTTAAAAAATGTGCTCGAAGAGAGAAACAGCCTGAAGAATCCATGTTGCAATACTGGACTGAGATGTATAATGAACTGTTTAAGGTGAGGAACGCTGGTATTCCTATGTCAGACGTACAGATAGGCATTCATATAGCAATGAGTCTTCCTAGTCAATACGAAAATTTTGTGCGAAACATGAGAACTTTAGATGATGACTTCAACTTGAAAACTTTTAAAAGACTGCTTCTTGAGGAAGAAAAGAAACTTGCGAGTGCAAATAAAACTTCTGAAGGATCGAAAGCATTTTTTGGGAAAAGTACCAATGTGCGACAAGATATGAAACCAAAGTTTGAGAATCAATATGGTCAAAATGATTCATCTAAATTCGAACGGCGAAATAGGGGATATGGTTCTCCAATGACTCGAGGGACACCACCTGGTTATGATAGAAATCGAGGTCAGGATTCTCAACAACAGTATCGAGATGCTTCCAAACCAAGCACAAGTGGAGGATCCATGACTAGATACGATAAACAAGACCGACATGGAGCACCTATATGCTTCACATGTGGCTTAGTAGGTCATATAGGAAGGAATTGTCCTCAATTTGGTGATAAACCACCTAATAGTTACGCTAGATATGCTAGTCAACAGGAGCAACCCCGAAAAGAAGACTGTCAGGAAAACTGTGCCAGACTAGATAATACTGAAGATTCCGAAGCATGGATAACTATTACACCTCAATGTTTGCACACGGCGAATCAAAATGGTGCACATTGTATGTCTAAAAATATTACTTGGATGATCGACGGCGGAGCTACGGATCATATGACACAAGATCAAAGGAAGTTTATGGATTTTCAAGAAATTCACAATACAGTACATGTTGCTGGAGGAGGTAAACTTCAATCATATGGAAAGGGAACAGTAAAAGTACACTTCTCTCAAGGATGTGGAGGATTAACAGTATTACTGCAGAATACATTATACGTTCCAGAACTACAGGGCAACCTCTTATCAGCTGCTAAAATTGCTAACCATAATTTGGAAGTACGTTTGGGCAAGACTGAAGCAAAGATTTGTAAAGAAAACGGCGAAATCAAAGCAAAGGGTGAGCGAATAAAAGATCTTTATTGCATGTATGAAGTGGATCACAGTGAGATAAAGAAAAATCAAGTGATGAAAGTTGAATTAGAGGAGTCTAAACTTTTTGATCTTTGGCACCTTCGCCTAGGTCATCTTAACATGAAGAGCTTAAAGGAAATGTTTGGACAAAAGGAATATGAGGATCATCGCAAGATTTGCGAGATATGCGCAACAGCAAAAATTACTGCTAGACCTTTTCCCAAACAAAGTCAAAATCGAGCAAAACAGCCTTTAGAACTTGTGCATAGTGATGTCATGTGCATTTCTAACCCTGAAACAAGATTAGGACAACGTTACGTTTTGACTTTGATAGATGACTATTCCCGTTTTGGTGTGACGTACTTATTAAAGAAGAAAAGTGAGAAAATAAAAACCATACAGACTGATAGAGGAGGGGAATACATGAGTAATTTATTTGAGGAACACTTGGCTAAATGTGGAATCATGCGACAACTAACGGTCCCTGATACACCACAACAGAACGGAGTAGCTGAGCGTAGAAATCAAACTTTAGTGACAATTGCTCGATGTCTTTTGCTTCAAAGTGGTTTACATTTGACCTTTTGGGGTAATGCAATACAATGTGCGACATACATACTTAACAGAAGCCACACACGTGCTAATGCGAACAAGAAAACACCATATGAAATGT
>JAVBJR010001188.1:0-2701 GCA_031546965.1 Dysgonomonas sp. | reverse complement strand
AGCGAGCGTAAGGTATTCATATGTGATGTCGATCTACCGCTGAAGTGCTTCCGGGCTTTCCGCAAACAGATTCAAGTCGTCAGCAAAGGCCAGCGCCGGTATCTGGACACCATCAGCTACTGCATAGCCGGCTCCAGCAAGCTGGAGCTGCCGCAATAGGGGGTCCAGAACCAAATTAAAGAGGAACGGCGACATTGGATCCCCTTGTTTGACACCTCGCTTAAGTATAACCTTAGCCTGAGCATCCGTCCCCGTCTGCAACACTGTCTCAGCCCCACAAAAAGTAGAAACAGCACATTGAAGCAGAGGTTCTGGGATGCCATAGGCCCTGAGGCACTTAATAACCAGAGAGTGCGGGACCGTATCGAATGCCTTCGATATGTCAAGAAAGGCGATACACACCGCTCCCTTCTTCTTAGCCAAGCTCACAATTGAGTTCAAAATGAACACATTGTGACTACAGCCCGGCACAGCGACAAACCCACGTTGGGACCGGTCGAGACCAGTTAACCCTCGTAGGCGTCGAAGCACCAGGCTGGAGTAAAGCCTGGAAAGAAGGGGGGCAATAGTGAGGGGTCGCCAATTCTTGGGGTCCGACAACTCCTTTTTCGGTTTTGGCAGAAGCACGGTACGGCACCGCTGAAGCACAGATGGCATGTGCTGGAGGGCCATCATGGCAGTAGAAACTGCCGCAATAAACCTTCCATCAGGGTCCGCTCCTAATAGATCTTTCTTTGTCATCCCGTCCGGGCCCGGTGCAGTGCGCGGAGCTATCTTTTTAAGGACAGTCCGTACCTCCGCACCAGTCACTGGAGGGCACCACCTGCCGATGGCTCCCACGGGACGCTGATCTAGAAGGACTTCGTCCGTGACTACCCTGCCCCAGAGATTTTCATACACAGCATTGAAATCCACTGAACTGGGCGTTACCCTAAGTTGGGTCTCTTTCAGCTCTCCTGTGATGATTTCATCCAGGAGGCGGCGAGGGTCTTTTTCAAAAAGTCTTTGGGCCTTCGCATAGCAATCCAAATTGGCTTGCTTAGCTCGGGTCCGACGAGATGGTTTGCGCGCATGGCGTTGGCGCTGCGTGATGTTTGACGGGCGCGAGCTTGCCTTCAGCAGGAAGGACTCAACCACCCGATCAATCAACGCAGAGTCCAAGTTACCAGACTGCGCAGCGCTCCCCATCTCCCTCAACGTCTCCACCATGGGATGTTGGCAATCCTCGTCGGGACAGAGTATGCTCCCAAACATCTCTGACTTCCAACCTTTCTCGGTTTGTGGTGTATCCGGCGGGTCGATCTCCGCATCTTCTGCGGGACCTCCCACCGACCACAGGGTGCCTGAGGATTGCTCCGTGGTAGAAGCCGGCCCCTGACTTCTGTCCTTCGCCTCCCGAAGCAGGGCTCGTTTATTAGACACCTGCTTCATCGTCTTGAAGGGAAGGTGTTCTGCGATACGCTTATTTATGGCGGGATCCTTAGCATAAACTACTTCCTGCGTCATCAGGATAGAAAGTTCGTCCGCGCTCCAAATGGAGGGATAAGCTTTGGGACCAATACGCACTGCCTGCTCAGTGCGCCGCGCATTTCTCAACTCCGGATGCATATGACGCTCATGCTGGCCAAGTCCCGGTTGAGTCGAGAAGCTCATTGAGCACGCATCGCAATGATAGTCGCCGGCGGCAGAAGCGACTGCGCCATTACACTTGGCGTAATGGCAAGCGGTACTGAGATAACTGTAACTCACCCTCTCACATTTCCCGCATTTATATTCCGCCGTGACCTTGTGACGCATCCGAAGATGGTCAGCAAGGTCCGAATGACGGGTGAAAATCATCCGACAAGTGCACGTCGTCACCTGATATGGGTAAGGGATTAGGCCCGGTGGGGTTGGGACGGCCTCAAAAGGCACCCCACCGGGCGCAACATAGTCCATGTCCAGTCCGCGGTCTCTTCTGCCGTTCGCTTCAAAATTGCGCTCACAATCATGGGGGTTCCGAGGCCGTAATTTTGATTGTGCTGACATATTTTTTGAAGCATTTGTTTTCCGCTCCCCTCCTGGAGCGGGCCCCGTCTTAGGGGGCTGGTCCGAGTTCATTCCAGTCCGTTAACGGCGGGCCCACGCCTTACTCAGGCCGTGGTGCCCTGTATCCATGCGCATGTACCATTAGAAAGTTCGGTCGGTAACGTGTTGGGTCAAAGACCCTGCGCCGGGTGTTGAGCCCGGACTTGGACTGGGGCTAGTTGTCATAAAATCGACTACCGCTGTTAGCCGGATAAAACATCCGTTACCAGAATCGCCACGTGGAGGCCGCGGTGTCGCCCGCACCCATTCATAGGGAACCCCAAGCCCCAGGGTGCGGGATTGACCATCTAACTACGACAAACCACACTCGGTCAGGTGTATGTCTGGACCTCCGGATAAACCGGGTATGTAGCACAGAGGAGAGATGTGCCACAAAATTGGCACATAGCAAGAAATCAAGCTGGAGGTGCCTTGCCAGACAGGCCCAGCCAAGCGGGCCCATAACACAGACGACAGAGTCGCAGAGTCATAGTTACTCCCGCCGTTTACCAGCGCTTAATTGAAATTTCTTCACGTTAACAAATTTCTTGGCACTGGGCAGAAATCACATTGCGTCAAAACCGTCTCTCCGGCCATCGCAATGCTTTGTTTTAATTAGACAGTCGGATTCCCC
>JAVBJR010000602.1:0-4860 GCA_031546965.1 Dysgonomonas sp. | reverse complement strand
TCGCCATAGCATGTAAGTCACATTTAATTTGTCACTAATTGTATGCATTACTTGCTAATGTCTTTCCTGTATAAAATCGTGATTTCTAATAATTCTAACTAGTTTTGGTTAGGTTATGTTAATTAGTTTTGTCTCTGTAATTTGCAATGCATTTGTTACGGGAGTTGCGATACAATTAGCTACTGAGAAAAAACTAATTACCATAACCTAACCAAAACTAGGTGGAAATAGGTTTTGACACGCTGCAGTTTTTTATGTTCACTGATGTTCTTTGTGAAAACCGTTATTTAACAGAGCAAACGCGTTTAGACACATTAATTAGCCAAACACATTGACTTAGCTAAACTCACTATTATAACATAGAGATGATTAGATACTGTAGTGACAAACTAAATGTGACCAAAATACTGTGGCAAATATAGTGTGACAAATTGAATGTGACTAAAATACTGTTTTGATCAGTATGTAATGTGTACAGGATTATTTTCTCATTTCAGTGTATATAGATAACTGTTTGGCAGCACAAACTTCAAAATCGCATTTCATTGATAATTAATTCAAGAAATTAACTCTCTCGCGGCCCAAGCAAATTCTATATAATGGAATGAAAAAATATACCTGAAGTTTATTGCACTGTTGTATATGTACATAAAATTCAATTTTATTGTATAATAAAAGTAGAGAGACATATATGGATTTCGATGTTTATTTTTCCAGGTTATTAATGAAACCTACAATAAACCATAAACAAAAGGCCTTAATGAAACCTAAATAAAACCTGTATTAAACGATAAAAGGGGGTTTGCAGTGGCCCTCAATAAAACCAATATTAAACGTTCAAAGAGGGTTTTTGCAGAAGTCTTAAATAAAGCCTATAATAACCGGGAAAAAGAGGGTCAGCATTTGCCTTCAAAGAAACGTTCAGAATCCCAACTTGACTTACATTTCAAGTTTCTTAGGTTTCAAAGGCACTGCATAGAACGCTAATTTCGGGTTTTCAAGGTTTTTAGAGAGCAATTAACGGACATTGGAACGGTGAAATTAAGGCAACTTTGAAACGTTTATTTAAGGTTTGTGAAGTTTTCAAAACCCTACTGGAACTAACCATCACATAATGGGACCAAAACACACAATATGTGATGGTATGTGATGGTTACCATCACATACCATCACGACCATCACATACCATCACAAAAATCCATCAAGACCATCACATATTGTGTGTTTTGGCCACCATCATGTGATGGTTAGTTCCAGTAGGGAAGCGTTTAAATAAACGCAAATAAACCGCTTGTGTGTTGACTGGGTTCCCAGGCTGTTGTGGGCCTCCACCATATAGGCAGTACTAGAAGGTGTATAAAACGCAAAACTTGTCTGCTTCCAGTCGTTGATGTCCTCCTTCAGCCAATTAGATGACCAAATATAGGGCCGGAACAAAACGCGGTAGAAGAAGCCCGGTCCATTGTGTTCAATTTGGGGCATCGGCTGAAACCAGTAACACAATCCTTACAAAATGCTATGTTACTGTATAATAAACAAGTGACTGTTGTTCTCTTACCGTCCAGGAGATGACAAAATTGCTTTTATTATCACTCTTGCCTTCAACGTTATCAGGGTTTTTGAATGGAACGTCGGGTGGTGTCTCGCATTGCTTTGAGACGCCACTGGTCAAGCTAGGTCCGACCCTGTTGACCACGGTCACCCTGAACGTGTAATTCACCCACGGACTCAAGGGTACGTTCTGAAATGAATGTACTGTATTGCATGTGACAGAAGTGTTCATCGATCGAATTGAGGGATGACATACTTTCAAGTTGGGGTCATCAACAGTAACACTTTCATTATAAGCCACCTGCCAAATGTCAGGAGTGAAACTAGTATTGTACTCTATGATAACCCTGTTTATTGGTGCCCTGTTGTCTCCCATGGGGAGCCATGCCACCAGAGCTGAAGTATTCTCACACGTCACACTAACCAATTTAGGTGCGTTTGGAACACCTATTGTTGAGTAAATATTAATTGTCATCAGTCATTTTGATGATCAAGGGAATAACTAAAGTACCTTGACTGGTCGGTGTCGCAGAAGTCACTTCATCCAACCGGGTCTTTGCAACACATGTGTAAAATGAAGAGTCCAGTTCAGTTGTTTTGTTGATGACCAATGCCGAATCGTACGTCGTGTTCATTCCGGGGTCCTCTTTGAAATCAATAAGCTGCCCTTTGCCAAACCACTCTATCTCTAGATCCAAACTGTTGTCGACCAGCGAGTTGCAACTGAAGGTGGTCCCATGTCCCCATTTTACTCTGTAATCTATCAGAAATGCCGGATGGCGACAGCGATGGAATGCCAAGTGATTTCTCAATACAAGTTCTTCTACTGGAGAATTCAAACATCAAATTATAACCTGTTACAGAAGTGGTGACCTCCTCAACTTCGCTTGAACTGGTTTGTCCTTCTGACTTGCTTCTGGTCATCTTTTCGATGGAATCAGGAACTCCAAGACCCTTGGAATTGGTGGCAGTGACGGTAACCCTGTATTTGGTATCTGGCTTCAGACCGGTCAGTGTGGCTATTGTGGCAGAAGCATTAAGAACGGGTGGTTCCATCTGCACTCGAGGACCCACAGCCATTCCCCGCACTGATTTTCCAAGTCAAAACTTTGATTAAAAGCAGCTCAACAAAACAGTTTCATGTCTCGATCACCTTCTTGGTAGTAGATCATGTAACCGGTGAGGACACCGTAATGATCTAGAGGTTCTTCCCAAGTCAATTTCAATCCACTGGCACCCAGTGGGAAAGCTTTAAACGCAGTGACAGGACCAGGTGCTATTATGACAAAATGAGAAGGACATGTACCTAAACATCATCAAACAGATGTGATTTACAAATGGGTGAGGAGGAACAGATGGGACTGACTTCCTTCATGGGTGTGGAAGCGGAGGACCTCGCTGGGCGGTCCATCCTCCTTCCCGTTGAAAGCCAACACTCTCACGTGGTTCTCCGAGAGAGTGAAGAACATGCTGACCTGGGACTGAGTGACATTGACAGGCAACACTATCTCCCGTAACCCCTGTATTCCCACTTCCGGTGTCCACGATTGGATCTTGTAGCCCTCAAAGGATCCCCTTACGGAATCCCAACTCAGTTCTGCGGTGTTCCCATCAATTATCCTGATCAAGGACAGGTTCCTCGGTGCCTCCAATGGTACTGCGCGTGTGATAATGTCTGTTGGATACTTCCATCAAGGTTTGATTATAGATATACGACACACTGATCTCGCCGGAGTAACCGGTAATGTGACGTGCAGGTGTGTACGCCTGTCCCCTGCTGTTAAGTGCTTCCACTTTGATGGTGTATGGGGTGTACGCTGGAGTGTTGGACACCACAAACCTGGTCTGCTGCCAGTCGTGGATGTCCTCCATCATCCAACCATCGTCGCTGTCCTGCCTCTTCCAGAAGACGCGGTAGAAGAACCCAGGAGCATTGTGCTCAATTTGTGGCATCGCCTGAAACCAGTAATACAATTGTAGATGGTTCAGGTGAGGTGATTTTGTTAGTTTTCACTTAAAATAAATGCAAATTGTTTGGTTTTGAACCGCGTCCTTCTGATTGTGCTGCATTGCAAACTCGGAATGAACTTTAATACTGAAGCTTGACAACTGAAGCTTCAACAAACAAAAGCAATGCTAAAAGCATTGTGATGTCATCATACCGTCCAGGAGATGACCAGATTGTCTGGACTGTCTCCATTGCCTTCAACATTCTCAGGGTTCTGGTAAGGAACATCAGGTGGAGTCTCACAAGGCTCCGAGTGACCGCTGGGCAAGCTTTGGCCATCCTTGTTCACTGCGATCACTCTGAACGTGTAATTGGCCCATGGACTCAAGAGTACCTTTTAAAAAAAGAGTTACAAATATTCTCCAGTCAATTAAATGTTGTTCTCTTGTGTTCAGCCAGATTGAAATGAAGAGGTAAATCACCCGGAGGCTGAGGTCATCAGCTGGAATACGGTTAGGATCCACTTCCCAAGTGCCCGGTGTAAAACTAGTGTTGTACTCTACAATGAAGTACAGTATAGGTTCCTTTTGCTCCACCATGGGGTGCCATTCCACCACAGCCATGTGTTTCCTGCACATTACTCCGACCAACTTCGGTATGTTTGGTTCATCTAATGCAAGTACATATTACTTATTTATAGCAATCACTTATAATAATAAGGAATACAGTTGAACCCGCGTGTAAGAGACTTGCCGGGGATTTCGTAAATATAGTCCGTTGCAGCTTACTATTCCCATTTTCACCCCTTTGCCCTGAGGGGTGCCCATTGTGTCCATAAGTGGATAATTGTAGGCAATTAAGTGTTTCAGAAAACTGGTCTATGTTGTAACAGCCACCAAACTTTGTAACAGGATAGCTCCCCTGCAAGGCAGACAGGTCTGGCCTGAGTGATGGCAGGGTGAGCAGACAGGTGGCAGCACCTGCATTTGTTAGCCCCACCCCCAAGACAGGTCATGAGAGGTGAGCCTGGGGGTGGAGAGAAAAAGGCCAGTTCAGTTGGCTATGGCCCAGGCAGGAGACCAGTCTGGTGATCGAGGGCAGTCCAGCCCAAAACATTGGTCTGATTAGTAGGCCAGATCAAGAAGCAGCAGAGACAGCTGTAGTACCATAGACATATATATGCCTTCCTTACGTGGACCGCCAACTGTTGCATCCTGGGATAATATGATGCGGCGGGCGGAAGCCCCGCCCACCGTTTCATAGCCGACTTCCTGTTGCCAACCCGTAGCATTGCACACATGGATTTGTCAAGTAAAATAATTAAATTACACTAATAAATATTAAATTTAAATTAAATTAAA
>JAVBJR010000696.1:0-2651 GCA_031546965.1 Dysgonomonas sp. | reverse complement strand
GCTGTCGCGTCATCGCCGAACGGGGGACGTTCGTAACTTACGTTTGATATTTTTGTGCTCTGTAATAATGTCTTTCTCATCGCAAATTTATTTAGCTGCTGTAGGAATGAGTTTGCTGGGCATTTACGTAACATGGCCAGGCCCTGATTTATCAGAAAATCTGGTCGAATGGAAGCGAAACGGAAAGTTTTACGAATTCAACAACGAACATGTGGTCTTCTATCGAGGTTGAAAATACATATCAAGGTTATTATATATCAATTAAAAATGGCATCCATTTACACGACTTTTGATAAAAGATGATTCGGGGGACGGGGACGAAATTGTACTGTGTCTGCATGGTTTCCCAACTTCCAGCTACGATTTCCTCAAAATATGGCCTCAAATGAAACGTAGATTCTCAAGAATTGTCGCTCCGGATTTCTTGGGATTGGGCTTCAGCGATAAGCCAGTTTGTACAGCGAAAAAACTGACATTTGCAACTTTGTTGCGCGGTTCGAATCGGTGCGCAACTACCGATCACGTGACTCGCAGTTAACACCGTACCACGTGCTTGCGATGTTGCGCGCAATTTCGAGCCGCGCAACAAACTTGCGCCACATTTCCCACATGCTAATAAAATATTTTTTCTCCCCAAATATATTTCAAGACTAGCAAGTTGTTTATCGACAAGAACAAAGAAAATGGAGGTGTTGAGGTGCGATATATGAACATACTGTTTACATATAATTTCTTGCCATATGTATATAAATAATCTTCCAGAATTACGCAATTATATTTATTTTGGGATACTATATATAATTCAGAAACATACTTTGGTGTTTAGAAAAAATATGCAACCAAAATAGCACTTTATCCTACTTTTAAAAGCTCCTAAATTCTCATTTGATGTGCCAAATTGCACAACTGCATTTTCCATGGTTTTAAAATAGGAACAATACTTTAATATAATTGTAATTATAATACCAATCAAACTTTTCATCATAAAATGTCGTTTTCACTTTATGGATCAATGTATAGTTCAATTTATATATTAAACTAGAATATTTTTGGAAATAAATATAATATTCCTCTCAAGGACCTAAGCATTGTGCCTTAAAAAACCAATTTATTTTAAAAAATAATTAAAGTTTAACACGTATATTGTATGTATTTGTGTTTCATTAGCGCTTAATTACATATATGTATTGTCTGTGTACAGTTGGAACACAATTACACGATTGGTGAACAAGCGGACATCGTCGAGGCCCTCATCTCGCATCTGCACATCGAGAACTTCCATTTGCTTTCGCACGATTACGGTGACACCGTGGCCCAGGAACTTGTAGCCAGGTAACGACCATTTAACATTTGATTATCTCACTTGAAGACTATCCTAAAGTAATTTAAACCATCTATTTCAACTCGGTTGAAGGTACAATGGACGCGTGGCTCTCGCCGACCAAAAACCATCTTACCGAATACTTACCGTATGTCTACTTAACGGAGGAATATTCCCCGATACGCACAAACCTATGCTTTCCCAGAGGGTAATATCAAAAATACTGCATTAAAATAAACTACCTGTTAATGACCGTTTCATTTCAGATGCTTATGAAACCAGCGTTGGAATACATTATAGTCCGATTAGCCAATTCGTGGACTTACGGCTTATCGTAAATACAATTTAAACAGTTATCTTTTTGGAAGAAAACTCCTTTTGGAAACTATTACTAACCCAGATGGAAAAACCCATTTCTTTCTTTTTTGTGTAGACTTAGTGTCGTGTTCGGCCCAGACACTAAACCTACGCGGGAGGACCTTGCGGAATGGTGGGCACTGGTACGCTTGTCGGATGGACTAAACGTATTGGGGAAGTATGTGAATAGTTCACCCAAAAGTTACTATTCTTCAAATTAGAAACGTTCTAACTAAAATGAATATGAAGGTTACTGAATTACATCCCGGAAAGGCACGCGAACAAAGATAGATGGACCTCGGCATTGCAGAAGACTACGGTGCCAATCCACATGGTTTACGGCAGACAAGACCCCGTCAATCCTCCTCCTTTCGAAGATGTCTTCAAGTGAGTTTAAACTATCATTACAACCACGCAATTGTGGCTTTAACTTGTCCCTAAAATCTTTCTTTCTAATGTCATTACGCAGGCAACGTGTTCCCAAGGCCAGCATCGATGTCCTTCCCACCATCGGACATTACATCCAATGGGAGGCACCGGAAGAAACGACAGAATCGTATTTCCGATTCCTGGACCGAGTTAAATCTCGCCATCAGTGAAATTAACCGTGTGCCTCTCACTTCAATTTCGTTTTAATCCCACTATTTGTTTTAAACATTTCTTCCACAAAAAGTTACTTGCAATAATATAATTAAACAAGGGAATGAATGAATGAATTTTGCCAAACTCCATCTACCCAACGGCAGAAACGACGATTTCGCTGACGTGCGGGTTGGTCGTTCTCACCGCCAAGCTCATGGTGACACCGTCCGCCCCGAGAGCCAGTTTAGCTCTCACCAGTGCTTCGTGGCCACCACGATACATACCAGCCAGGCAGAGTGTGTGGGAACTCTTGCCTTCCGGGACCTTGTCGGACCTCTCGCAGACTCCCATTCCCAGGAAGTTAATTATGTTCTTCACCGCTTCTGCGAAC
>JAVBJR010000403.1:0-2659 GCA_031546965.1 Dysgonomonas sp. | reverse complement strand
CCTATTAAATAGAGGAAAACGTGTGACTTGGACAACCGAAGGTATAACTTCAGCACTTGGGTTGAGAGTGTATAAGCTCCTTCGACTTTGAGGGTATCCTCTTCCTGAGCTGACAACGCTGCGTAGATGGACAAGGAAATTCAAATGCAAGGCACCATAATGCCTGTCCTAGATATAATTAAACACCATTTTGAAGGATCATCTGTTCTAGAAAAATTGAATGTTCTCTCATTTGGCAAAATGAATGTGGATGGACCTTGGTGCTATGACCATGGGCTGGACCAGATCTTAGGCCCGCATCGCAATGTTCAGGTTGTGATGGCTCGTGGATTGATTAAAAACTGGAAGGAACCTATGTATTATGAGTTTGATAATGCTGTGAGTGGAACAATATTGATGGACATTATCTGAAAAGCTACGGGGCTTGTTGTCGTAGCAGTTGTGAGTGACATGGGAGGGAAAAATCAGCAGACATGGAAATAACTAGGCATCACAGAAATCAATGTACTTTACAAATTGTGATGATTCAAAGATCATTTGGGTATTCCATGATGTGCCACATCTCATAAAACTCCTCAGCAACCACCTTTTGGATGATACCATCAAACTACGAGACGGAACAATTTTTGGAAACAAACAATTCAGGAATTACTAGACAAGGATAATCACGAACTAAAAATTTGTCATTATATAAATTTCAGCTATATTAATGTCACAGGCAGAGAACGCCAAAGGGTAATGAAGGCAGTGCAACTATTGTCAAATAGGCCAGCAAAAGCTAGCGAACTACTCCTGAAATCTCCTGTTGCTGTACGCTTTTTTAAGACTGTTAACAATGCTTTTGATATTCTCAACTCGCGAATCCCTCTTCACAAACATCGTTGCATTTACAAAAGTAGTGAAAACCCCGTCCGAATCCGTTTACAAATAAAGTTAATATTGAATTTCTATTGGAATTGTAGGCTTAAGAAAAGCGCGGGAACCGGCGGATGCAAAGAGACACATGAGGACACTTGAACATACATTATGCAAAAGAGGACGATTTTTATTAAACATTTCTATTTATACATAATTTATACATAATTTACAGGAGGCGTGGTTGGATCAAAGGCAACCAATGAGGTAATTAACAAAACAGAACGTTGGAGGAGGACCTTACAGAATTAAATTAAAAATTGAATTGCCCACAGCGCCATCTATGGCGAACTATTGGAACTACGTAAAAACATTATGCAGAAACGATGCAAATAATGTGCTGAATCCAACGGTGAAAACCTCGTCCGAATCCGTCCACAGATAAAGTTAATATTGAATTTTCATTGGAATTAAATTTAGAAAAAATCAAAATTAGATGGACTAGAATTCAGTTCTGAGAAATAATTAATTGTGCAGAGGGCACCATAGGGAACTGCCCCAAAGTGGATTTTGAACAATACTCCAATTATTTATGACTTATCTAAAAATGCTAGAATGTGCTTTTCCTCTATGCACTTGGTTACATACATTCAGTTCTGGTATAATCTATGTATACACATATCCTGCAGAATGTTCTGAGGGATTTACCAATGCTTTATATTAAAGGTGACCAGACACGGTAATTTTGGACATTTTTAATCCCCTTGGGAGGGTTACAAACCAATATATAGTTAATTATGCACAACTCTATATTTATTTCATAATAATTGTTTGAAGATCTCTTCAATTTTTAAACCCGCTTCGAAAAAGGGTCAAAAACACGTAATTTCGGCACCCAGGCACCCACCCAAGCGTCAATCATGTCGTCATCATTGGCAAACCGTCGGTGCTAACATGGCCAACAAATATCAGGAAGGCCTAGTCATCCGTGCAAAGCAGGGGCATTTTAGCTGGGGGGTGGGAGGGCGCCACCGTTTACCTGCAGACAAACGGCAGACACGTGTCTGGCATTAATAATTGGTAATAGTAAGGTAGGTACCCGCTGGGTGGCGCTGCAATTTACGTCGCCCTAGCGGCAGAAACCGGCAACTTCTGTTTAATCGTACGACCAAGTACGTTTGCTTTTAAAACCTGGTTATGCCCGCAAATAATTCGAAACCTATACGTTTTCTTATGAACGATTGTGTCCTCTTTCTTTTGAGCTTAGTTTCAAGACGAGTGATTCAACAGATAACGTTCCACGAATTTATAAACAATTTATGGTTCCAGCGGAAAACCGGTTGAAACTTCGTAACTTGAGAACCGTTGCTCCAATCGTCTCGAGACAAATTTTAAACGAAAGATAACGTAATTGGACCTTAGCAAAACTGTGTTTTAGAAGGATTCTGCCACAAATGTCCGTGCGATACTGTTGCGAATGCGAAATCGCAAACGCTTCAATGTTACGGATTAGCCTAAAGTTGCACATATCGGCTACAAGGGGACGCACAAGCCCTATGGGGAATCGAAGTGGAGTTAACATCCCTACTTCCCTATACAGGTGATTCTGTAATAGGTGGACAAACTTACAAGGTATATTCCCTGCATAAAACAAAGACATAAAGTTCATATAAACACATGTCCTTAAACGCTTAGGTTTTTAAGCAGCACCTGAAACGTCACATCCATAATTGATGCTCCCCAATTTGGAAAAGTAACTGCTAATGTGGTGAAAAAGCATTGTGACACACCTATGATGCAATGT
>JAVBJR010000102.1:0-3431 GCA_031546965.1 Dysgonomonas sp. | reverse complement strand
TGAGAACATCAAAATATCCCCTTTCTTGTTTCAATGCCTTGGGGTCCAGATCTTTTCCAGTTTTCACCAAATCCATTATTCTCTGTTGATCATTATCTCCATTGACCTTAGATCTCTTTTCGATTCTGCAGGACAATTCTATATATATTAGAACCGAATTACTTTGTTTTATATATATGTCAGTTAATTAACTTGCATTTGCTTCTCCGTTGTGTCTTGTTGCAATTGTAATGCTATAAGCTCGTGACTTAAACTATCCAACTTATCAACTGCTACATGAAGTCTTTGCAAGCATTTTGTTTTCTCTATTTTATGAATTTCTTTTTCGATATCCACGTACTGTTGAAGACAATCCTCATCTATCACAATTTTCTATAATAGTTGCATAAAGGAACATTGTAAAACAAGGAACACCTGATTAACTTGCTGTAAATATAACCACTTAAATTTCTTACTGATACATCTGGCTCTACTGGGATCTTATTTGTAGGATGTTCTTGATTTTCCCCATATGAACCATCCTAGAAAAATGTATCTTCAGTTATAATATTGATTTAGGTATAGGTCAATGCCTGATTAAGTCTCGCAAATGAGGGGATAATTTTTTATGAATATGTGTGGTGGTACCCTCATTTAGAAAACTGTACTGAATATAATATAACAGTGTGTAGTTTAGCAAAACATTAATATTATGTTCCAACATGGTAATCCTTAGATTATAAGCATAGAAAACTAGAAAAATCCCTAAATGCATGATTCCAACAACTTAACAAGAATATTGATGGACCATAAGCCTGTTGATGACTTTTGTACGTTTTAAACAAAAAGTATGTTTCTGAAAAAGTTTGAACTATAGTGCGTCTCAACTCAAGGTTGCAGTAATTCTCTCTTGTTTTCTTGCTTTTTGGGGGTAAATCCTTACACCAAAAAATCATTCCACTATACAAAGGTCATGGAATATACTTAATAAAGATAATTGACAATAATGTTTTCAAAATTCGACCTACATATTATGTGAAATTAATTCTCGGCAATCGTTGACGTGTGCAATCTTGAGTTGAGACGCACTATAACTTAATTTTCATTATAATTGCTGAAAATGTCCTATATCTGGTAATTATAATACAATAATAGTGCATTGATCACGAAATATCATTTGTACATGTTGATCAAGTGAACTAAGGTGTTGATCGAGTAAATTAACGTGTTGATCAATGTATTAACGTTTTGGCAAACTACATTAACTTATTGATCAACTTGTACATGTTAGTCTGAGTATATTCAAATGCTGATCTAATAGATCTAAAATTTCTATAAGGTCCCATGCACTACTAAAAATATAACGCCAACATTTACAATATCTTTTGTGTGTTATATACTGGGTGTCCCATCTATGGAGAGCCACTCAAATATCTGGCAGCCAATGAGAAATTCGGTCAATATGATTATGTACCCGAATAGGAACTGCACCATGGCGATTTCAAATATGATACTTCCGGTGACCTTGAACGTTTATGTCAAGGATATTGAAATCACACCTGGTTAACCGTTGCGTTTACATTGTCAGTTCCAATTAGAAAGTTGACGGCAAGGACGAGATTAGTCTAAAAACGTCATTGGTGTTTTTATTTAACGTTTCTGTGAATTCATATGAAATGTTTTGCTGCTGCAACGTTGATGCAATGCTGCATGGCTGTGGCATTGCAGTGAAACCAATCCGTGGGTCGCTTTCCAAGCACAATGACGTGCTATCTAAACATGCGAATACATGCATACCCGAATGAGCATGAATAGCATCTACATAACATAGGCATACGTATCTAGCTTAGAAAGCGACCCACGGTTTGGTTTCACTGCAATGCCACAGAGCCGTGCAGCAGTGCATCAACACTGCAGCAGCAAAACATTTCATATGAATTCACAGAAACGTTAAATAAAAACACCAATGACGGTTTTAGACTAATCTCATCCTTGCCGTCAACTTTCTAATTAGAACTGACAATGTAAACGGTTAACAAGGTGCGATTTCAATAACCTTGACATAAACGTTCAAGGTCACCGGAAGTATCATAGTTTAAATTGCCATGGTGCAGTTCCTATTCGGGTACATAATCATATTGACCGAATTTCTCATAGGCTGCCAGAAATTGAGTGGCTCTCCATATAGATGGGACACACTGCATAAAGTGAGAGTTTACAAACAGCACATTTGGGATTACTTTTAAACCAATTAAGATACAAAAATATTTCAGTTGAGGATTTCAGAGGTTCCCTTAAGTCTGTAACACCTTAAGATATTTGAATGAGATTATTAGGGTACCGTTTATTTTAAATCCTTAATCAGGCACTGCAGCATGTTCAATACTTAAAAAAAATAGTTAGGTATTTACATTAGGATAAGTATCAATGGTGACCAGTGAATCCGAGCTACTTCCACAACCCATGTCTGTCACTTAATTAGCAATTGCAGATGTTTCTATATGACGTCAGTAATAAAGTCAACGTTAATAAAGTCAACAAGTCGTTGTCAGTGGTTGCATAAAATTCTGCTGATGTCAATGAAACTCGATCAAGCAAGGTTATAACCGAAATCAATAGAAACCTTAAATGGTCCTGTACATATGATTCGAGCAGCTATAATTAAATGAAACTATGCCTTTGAAAAGTTAAATTAGCAATGTTATGGATGCAGTGCAATAAATCATTAAAAGTGATGCCATGCAATTATAGTGCGTCTCAACTCAAGGTTGCAGTAATTACCTATTGTTTTCTTGCTTTATGGGGTAAATGCTTACACCAAAAAATCATTCAACTGTACAAAGTTCATGGAATATACTTAATAAAGTTAATTGACAATAATGTTTTAAAAATTCGACCTAAATATTATGTGAAATTAATTTTTGGCAATCGTTGACGTGTGCAATCTTGAGTTGAGACGCACTATATATAGTTGTGTGCAATCAATATCACAAAAATTAGAAATGCAACATATTTTATTTAATTTCTTTAGCATACTTTATTTAATAAGTTTAAAAGTTGTGTATAATATCAAATAAAATACGATTACATAAACATCATTGAAATGGAAGCAAAACAAAGCATTTTCACGGTCCTTGCTTAGCAACAATTGATCAAAAACTAATCGAATTTCAAGCTGTGTAATACCGACTGTTCTGCCATTTTCAGCTGTCAAATTGTTAAAATAATTGAACACAAATATTGTACAATTTCAAGGTGCTAAAAATAAGTAAGTGGAAACAATTTACCCCGAAAACTATTGCACTGTTCAATTTGACAACCATTTAATGTGGAATCAATGATTTCATTTGATTAATGTGTTGCTACATGACGAGTGGTGCACTTTAACACGTCCACATTTGAGTACTGCTATCATTAATCAAAGATCACTGATGGATTAGATAAAATGTGGA
>JAVBJR010000235.1:0-11458 GCA_031546965.1 Dysgonomonas sp. | reverse complement strand
AAAACACATTTGTTCACATTTTTATGACGAAGTTTAAAATTTTAATAAATTTCTAAGGAAATATGCGGTGTGGAAAGTAAAATTTAAAAATCGAACGTTTTAAATATTTTTGGAACGTGTCTGGCTTTTAACATGGAGCTTGTCCACCCCAGAGCGTCAGAGCCTTGCCCCTCTCTTTAGCCCCGCCCAATGACACCGTTCCGCTGGGGTTTGGATGCGCCCCTCGGAACGAATTTTTGCGCGTTGCGCATGCGCAGTTAACCACGCCCAGCGACCAGGCTCAAGACGCAATCATCCTCGACACCCTACTCGACACTACGACCATACCTTGACTACGACCAACGACTTCTACGGCTTTTACTACAACTTTGAAAATGCGAAGACGAGTCGGCGTGATTATGATCGCCGTAATTTTAATTTATATATTCGGCGGCGGACCAGTAATGATGTCGGCCGCGGTAGCTGTGATGACAACCGGATATTTTGCGTAGAACTATTATCGAATCCTGCAGAGAAATGGAATGCCCGGGGGTCGTCGACTTGAGGATATCCAAGATCCGAACGAGGTAAACAAAATTTGTTATCTTTCGGGTAACAGACTCGTTTCTTCTTTGCTGCACGGAAAGAACATATAGAACAACGTTCGGTTCAAAAAATATAACACGATGCATGAAGGTTCCACGTTCCACGTTCGAATCCGCCATACTTGTGTAAGTGGATTTGAATATATAGAGGTGAGTACTTTTTTCGCGTTTTCGAAATTGTTTTATTAGGGGACGTCCATAAACTTCATCACACTTTTTGGGGGAGGGGGGGGTGGTTTGACAATATGTGACACGGTGTGACATGGAGTGTAGACCCAGATGTGATGACACAACAAACAATATAATAATTTGTTTACCCTCCATTCAAATATATATTTCTCCTTTTCCTAATATAGGCTTGTAGAACGAAAGCTTTGGTAGACACACAGCGCCACCTTGCAGCGTTCAGTGGAAAAAATTGTCAGATATCGGTGGTATCGAAAACGCACGCGATGCAAGGTATATAAATAGTGTACTAGGTACAGCGAAATTGGAGGTTGACACGCCCCTTTCCCAAAATGCCTAGCGCGGGAGTGACGTCAATGGGTGGACAAGTTCGGCGTTCGACAAGCAAGTATTCACATAACGTGAATAATAATTAGTAAACCTTTACATTTTGTCAATTAAAAGAGGACCATTAGAGAGAAAACACATTTGTTCACATTTTTATGACGAAGTTTAAAATTTTAATAAATTTTTAAGGAAATATGCGGTGTGGAAAGTAAAATTTAAAAATCGAACTTTTTAAATATTTTTGGAACGTGTCTGGCTTTTAACATGGAGCTTGTCCACCCCAGAACGTCAGAGCCTCGCCCCTCTCTTTAGCCCCGCCCACTAACTCCGTTCCGCTGGGGTTTGGGTCGCAGTGTGTTGCCCGATGCACGACGGGTTGGCGCGGACAATTTAAATTTAAATAACATAGTCTGGTGCGTTATTTTAAAATTAAAAATACAAAACTATATCAACAAAATAATTGAAAAGCAACAAAAAAACAACTGTAAATAGGAAGCTATGAAAAAAGAAATTAAAAAACTAAATAAAGAACTATGGAAAAATAAATGGAAAAAATATTAATAAAAAAACTATAAATGAAATAATTTTAATATATGAATGATTTAGATTAGATTTGAATAAAACCCTCCTCCCCCACCCCCCTCCCTCCCATACGGGAAGGAGGCGGTAGGTTGGGGTATAGCCATCATTGGCGAGTAGCAATTTAACTAATTTGGAAAAAGCTGCACCCCGGGACCGGGCGCGAACCCACAATCTACAGTTTAAACCCTGACACCCTACCCACTACGCTACTCGCCGATGGACCCGTTTATGGTTCAAACAAGCCCTCTGTATCTATAGAACGCGAAAAATTGCGCGCAACTTTCCTTCCGCGCACTGCAACACTCTTACCGCGCAACTTACGCGTTCTCGCCGCGTAAAAAATCGCGTTCATTTCTATCCAACGTCCGTGTCAAAATCGCCGACTTAATTTGTTTAAAAAAGCACCGGAATATCGCCGGCTGTCATACGAATAAAATATAATACAAGAGAAAGCGTTTCACTTACTACGAAATGAAAATTTTCCCCCAAAACCCAAAAGATTAGCAGCCGACCATTTGCTGTTGTCAGCCGCTAGCCGGTGCGCCGTACACGGCCGCGCATCCCTAGAGTCACTGTATAGAGTAGTGACAACTCGGTAACGTTTTTGTGGACGCCATCTTGTTCCCAATACGCGTTTTCGTCGTTATCTCCGCTAAATGAAGATTTTTTCGAAAACCATCAGAGAACATGAATACGTTTCGACGCGCTGCGGTTCTTTTATGTTCTCTGATGGTTTTTCGAAAACACCGTGTTTTAACGGAGAAAACGCGTAAATTAATACCCGTTTGGAATACGATTGGGAACAAAATGGCGGCGGTTGTCGCTATTCGGTTACTATACAGGGCCTCTAGGAATAAAAAGGAATGAATGGTTTTGCAACTGACCACAAGGTGTCATAGCCTTCATTGACCTCTATGTTATTCATGATCAATCCGATAAAGACATTGATCGTCACCTGGTGGTTGTTGTAGATAAAGACATTGATCGCCACCTGGTGGTTGTGGTAGATAAAGACATTGATCGCCATCTGGTGGTTGTTGTAGATAAAGACATTGATCGCCACCTGGTGGTTGTTGTAGATAAACTCCATTGTGAATTGCAATCCGCCAGGTGGCTCTACGCAATACGCATCCCGAAAGAGGGGGATATTCTGCGGGATCGGCAACACGGTACCAAAAAACAAAACATTCCACGATTTGAATTTTCAAAAACGTTCGATTTTCTCGACTGTGCGGCGATTCGGTACGTCGTTACGACGAAATGCTCGATTCCCAATGCGGTTTTAATGCTTTTATGGGTTTAATTTCAGATTCCTGGACAGAAAGGAGAGAAGGACGACGAAAAAGGATTTTTGGGACCGAAAATTAACATGGATGGCGATGAATTATCGACGAATTTGACGGAAACGATCGGCCATCTTGATAAATTCGTACAGAATATCAACCAAAAAACCGATTCTCAGGTGGAAATTGTTAAAATGAGAACGATGGAATGTGAAAGTAAGATTTATAGATTCAAAGTATTGGGAAATACTTAATTTAGTGTGATTTTTTTCAATGATAAATGATTAAAACATAATTTTCTCTTTAAAATTACACAGAAATAGAAGAATGTAATAACAAAGTAATAAACCTCATCAAACTATTTTCCGATGAATCAATCCACAACCCAAAATCAGAAGAAAATATTGCGCAACTAACCGAAGAAGTGAACCAACTCAAAACCACCATTCAATATCCTTTTTTTAACGTGATCTTCACTTAATTCCCTTAAATAATGTTAATTTCCTTAATTAATTGTTTACAGAATTAACCCAACAGCACCAGGTGATCAACAAAAAGATGATTGTGGATCACAAAAACCTGGAATCCAATTTACAAAGCGAAAATAGTAAATTGAAAGCCGACAGCGACATGTTGTCGTACATCTTCAAATGCGAATTACAGGATGATGACAATCCAAATGTCCTTAAAGGAGGTATTATTATTATTATTTAACATGGTTCATACCAATCAGTGAATTTCTAAATATTTCTTTACGTTAACAAATTTCTTGGCACTTGGCAGAAATCACATCGAGTCAAAACCGTCTTTACGGCGGCCACCACAATGCTTTGTTTTAATTAGACGGTCGGATATATATATATTTTAACATCCAATAACGAACCGTCACTGAAGTGGACGCTCCAGACGCATTTTATCCCGAATTCGGGATGGTGGTTAATGTGCGACCGCCCGGTACCCACGCTGCGTTCAAGTTCTCCGATTTCGGGATAAATATATATATATAGGGCTTATGCATGAGAGCGTCACAAATTCAAACATTGCCTAAAACGTTCGAATTCACATAGGAAAAGCGCATTTTCGTGTCATATCGGCGACAAAATCACGTTTAAGGCAGATAAACGTGCCAATTTTGCGACGATTAGTTTTCTTGTATTGTTAACATCATTTGGTGTAAATATGGGTGAAATCCGTTCAGTATTTCTCTGGAAATCGTGAAAATTTGAACGAAATCGTCTGCTTTTTAGAACGAAAATTCGCCAACGCGGTACTTTCCAACGAATTATTTGCGCTTAAAGCAGACGATTTCGTCCGAATTTTCCAAGATTTCCAAAGAAATACAGTACGGATTTAATCCATATTTACACCAAGTGTTAACGATAGAGGAAAGCTTTTGGTCACAAAATCGGTAAGTTTTTCAATCTTAAACGCTATTTTTCACTCGGAATGACGCAAAAATGCGCGTTGCCTATGCAAACTCGAACGTTTTCGGTAACTTAATGGCGGTGGCCGCGGTTGTGACGTCACGTGAATAAGCCCTATACAGTGAAACCTGTCAATGGTGGAAAATTTATTAATTATTTTACCCCATTGATATTTATAATGATTTATATTTTTTTAAAATAACTTTTCCATTTTGGGATTAAACTTTTTCGGTCCTTTTAAATTCCACCATAGACAGGTATCATCACTGTAACATAACCTGGGAAACCTGGAAAAGTCAGGGAAAAATGTAATTAAATCACAGATTGGTACGAACCATTTTTTACGGCTATTTCTTTGGCTTTTCTTCTCGGTTATTTCTTTTATCCGTCTTAATATTTCTGTTTTAAATTTCTGAAAAACAGTTGTGAAAGGCAGAAGTGGTTTACAGAATGCTTTCTCAGTGGACACCGGTGGACACTCGCAGTACTTTGTGACCAACTACCTTTGGGACTTGATTTCGGAGTGACTTACGTGTGTGTAGTTAACTTGTCGTGAATTTTTAAAACACGGCCAACTTCGTTTTTACAGTCATCTTTTATTTGTTTAGTATTTCCAATTGCCTCTGTATTTGCTGCCATGCTTTAGTAACCTGATAATAAACAACAATTTAAACACGTTTAATTCATAATTATGTTCTATTAACCGTAAACCGAAAAATAAACGCGACTACTCGTGCCGTGCCTAAAAGTAACATTTTCCCCATTGATTCCTTCAATTCATCAACTTTAAAGCTTAATTCTAGTTAATTAAGGTCACACTGAAACTTTAAACAAGGGGAATGTAATTAAGTAGATTTTAAAACAGTTAGCATGAGCACTCGCGTCGCAGCTAAGATTTGGGAAAGTTAAATACACATACACTTAAAGGTGAACTGACAAGGTAAATTTCTTGCAACCGATTTCTCTGAAAATTGTCCTGTGCATGAACAACATGTATTAGCATATGTCCAATTTTTTTCTAATTTTTCCAACGATTCGTTTTGTTTGTAAATAAAAATTCACAAATTTAAAGGTGAACTGACAGGATAAATTTCTTGCAACCGATTTCTCTGAAAATTGTCCTATGCATGAACAATGTGACCAGATAATATTTTCATTATAAGCAATTATTTTATTTTATTTTATTCAATTTTATGAATTATGGAAACGGCTTCGAATGGAAGGTACAAAGATTCCGGTTTCAGCCGGGTTTCCTTTTCTGACAGGTTCCGTTATAGACAGGTTAAACTGTATACAGTATATAAATAAAATATTGGTTTAGTATTATTTAATGTAATATTTGTTATTTTTTTCTAATTTGCTAATTTAAAGTTACAAAGAAGGATTTCATTTGATAATTTGATAAAATAGTAATTTACAATTAAAGGTGAACTGACACGGTTTTTGGAACACACCCTGAAAAGTTCCCTGTTTATAGATGCAACCCCAAGAAAACGATTGGCGCAAACGAAATTCCTGTTAAAATTAGTAAAAAAAAGTTACGGCTAGTTAAAGATGTGACGCCACGGTGTCACGGAAGTGCGACGTCACTGCGCTGGCGTCATAGCGTCCTGTTGGCAAAACGGCACTGGCCAAACGTAGCGGATCGTCTCACGAACGGAATGGAGCGTTTTCGCTTTTCAGCCAATAGCGGCGTTTATTGATTATGACGTAGTTGGGACTTGAGGACCGATATTGTAGTCATCATAACTATTAAACGGCACGGTTAAAAAATCTGAAAATGGACAGGGACTTTCAGAATACTTGTCTGAATCGTTGGCGAAAGAATTAGCCAAATCGGTGAGGTTGAAAATTATCAGTTCACCTTTAAGTGGCACAGGTGCAAGTGTTTCCAGAATGGTTAAAGGTGAATACCTGTGAGAATGTGAATTCCGGCTCCCAAAGGGTGCTGAACACAACGTCCGCCTTGGAAACTTTCTGCGAGTTGGTGGACTGCGACTGGACGCGCCGCAATGCCTGGTCCTTGTCCAAAGAGTCCCTTGCTTCTATCCTCTTAACAGCCTGTTCAATATAACATTAGTAAAAGTAAAAACCCATTTCAGGTTTTGGTTACAACCATTTCGTGTAATTATTGGAATTAATAATTTACGGTCCGCGATTTTGATTTCGCATCGAATGAAACCGTGAACTTTTACTTGTGACTAATAATTAATTCAAATAAATATCAAGGATGAATTGTAATTATTATACACTGTTAATGACACTCAGGGAAACCTGGAAAAGTCAGGGAATTTAGATTGTAGCTACATTTAAAAAGGAAAATTCAGGTAAATTTGACAAAATATTGCCAAAACACGGAAAACTCAGGGAAATTATTTATGTAAATGTAAAATTAAAGTAAAACCTTTCTATGGTGGAATCTGAAATGCCCAGAAAGCTTTTCACCATACACAGGTATTCCAGCATAGACAGGTTTCTTCACTGTATTTCAATGCGTTTTAGATTGAAATTATCTAGAAAAATGGTGGAAAGTTTGTCTAAACGCACTGGAAAAGTCAGGGAAAATAGTCTTAAAGGAGAACTGACACGGTTTTGTAAGGTACCCTGATAATCGGCTAGTAAGTAGTTATCGTGTCCCTTATAACACTGGCTAAAGCAGAAATCGATTAAAAGTTGAAGAAAAAAAGTTATTAACGTTTTACCGATTTGTGCTGTCACAATAGCGCAGTATGAAGTGCCGGTTGCTTCAAAACGAATGAAACGTCTTCAGCCAATGACATCCTAGTGAATGACGTCATCGTACAAACTGCATTTCCAAATGCAAACGAATGCATTGAAGCCCCGCTCAATCATAGGTCAGCCAATCTTGAAAACTGGGCTCTCCCGTCGTCGACGTGATTTACGCGAGATGAATGAGCGCCCTATAATCGTAGCCGCTCGCAAGCCGCTCGATTCATAGTGCCGTTTTCAGTGCCGTTTCCATGGAAACGCTTTGGCCGCGCATTCGGTAAAACGCTAATAACTTTTTTGTTTCGGAAAACAAAGGCAAATGAGATGCATTTTTAATATCACATTTTAATATTTTTATAAATAGGCTTATTTTTTGGAATAGTGTTGGAAGGGGAAAAAGGTGAAGGGCTAAGATTAAAAATATATTTAATTTAATAGTTGGTAGAGTGGCTAGGAGGAAGGCTATGTTGAGATGTAGCATGTAAATATAATTTTTGAATGTGGCGGTGTTTTTTTTAATTTGGCAGTGTTTTTTGAATTTAGCGGTGTTTTCCGAATTTGGCGGTGTTTTTTTTGCTTTATTGCGGTGTTTACTGTTTGCAGCGGTGTTTGTCCTTATGATCCACCGTATTTCCAAGTATTTAATTAATGTATATCAATATATCAATAATATAAGAATATAATCAAGAGTGGATATATAATCCACTTTTGATATAATATAATGTTATGTGCAATGTGCCAAATTCAGATTTATTTGTAGTATTCGAAAAATATATGTTTACAAATGATTGTTACGTACAGTGAGCTTGAAATCATTGATGTGCGTATTATTGATGCTGCACCGTTTCATTGCTACTCAGAGGAATTTATGTAGTATGTAATTGTAAATATTATTAGAAAGTCATGCCTACACCTTTTTACAGCTACATTAAAACTTATTTCCTTAAAAGAATATTGTATCCACTTGTTACAAGTTCTCCGACAAACATGCCGCGTGAACTCCACAATCTAATTTAGACTTTGAATTTCTATTTGAACATATCAGAGTTAGTTGTAATTGATTCCATAGTTGTGTAAACTTCTTCAGTACTCATGTCATCAGACAGCTAAAAATAATGACAAATAATTTTAGCAAATACAAGTTAATCGATAACGCGCAAGCTATCAAATTTAAATTTTCTTTGTTTCAATTACCTGAGGAAAGTTGTCTGCCAGAAACTTTGTTAACATGTTTCTTGCAAGTTTCCCAGTCACCTTCATTTTTGGGATCGATGTGACTCTAAAAGGATACTTGAAAGTTGATAATGGCCCAATGGTCTCGTCAACGAGTGCGATCAACTCTTCACGAGTCGATTTCTTATCATATGCTGAAATAGACCATAATATTATACAATTGAAATGTTAATAATTAATTGTTATTGGATTCACCCCTATTATGTAGCAAAATTACTTTACGTACCAGTTTCATTTTTTACTATGTAAAAAGCAACCGCTTGATGGCCTTCTTCTTTGTGATTCACTGCTACAGCCAAGGCCTCCAAGATATTTTCATGATTGTTGATGGCCTGCAGATGGAATAAAATTATAAGGTTAAAGTAAGAAAAGGGATTTGCACCGATTGATCAACTTACATTCTCAATATCGGTCAAACAGATTCTTGCATCTGCAGTTTTAACCATGGTATCACTGCGCCCAATGCAGTTCAGCGTACCATTAGGTAATATCTCTCCCATGTCCTTGGTGTGGAAGAACTCCTTTAAATTTTACCCACAACGTAGTAATTCTTTACATAATACAAACAACTAACATCATCAATTGTCACTACCATACAGACCTTTCGCAATGTGAAATATTCATCCATATATCTCGCGTGGTCTTTGAAAATGGTTATAGCACACAAAGGTGGCAATGGAGCCCTCAATTGGAATAGTTTAATGTACAATACATTACTACGTGGATTTGGAAAGCTACATATAGGTACTGTTTGGTACCACACACTCACTTGAAGACAATGTGGCCACGGGTTCCTGGAGCAACTTCATTACCATTATCATCCAAAATTCTAACTGCACGCATTGGAATAAACATCAGTCATTAAATTGAAGGCAATGCTGTTTTAGGAGAGACGCTCATATTCATTACCATCATAACCTGGAGGTACATTCCCAACACATGTCGGTGGCAATTTTGATCGCTCTCGCAATGTGAAATGACTGTACGTGTTAAGTCCTCCCAATTCTAGGCATATTTCCACAGATTTGATCAATTATTTAGCCAATGTAATATTCGTGTACATGTATATAAATAACTGAAAATCCTAGTATAACCCAGGGGATATAGTTCTAATTAAGGGAATTGCTATACAGGGGTTAATAATTTCATTCCTTTATAGAGAAACGCAGGTCAGAACAAAGACCTCCATGCATGTGGTTTAATTGCGAGCAAGGGTTATATAAGGAACTGAAGAGACATTGTGGGAAGGATGTTTCAAGGGAGTACAGAGTTGCAGGGAAATGAATTGGGAGATTAGACCACTAATTGATGCTGCAGGCAGTTTTAGCTGGTGCTCAACTAGCAGCTATACTGACAGAATCATTATTAATGTAGCGATCCTGGAAATAAAAGGCAGGGTACAGCTACCAACAATGTTTACTAATTCGATAACAACCAATTTATAATCAATTCATCACCCCTCCAGAACAAACAAGGTAATCAAAAGGAGATAAGAGAATCCAATCCCTACCCATCACCACATCAAGCATGGGGGTTCAAAGAGGACAAGTCCAGTGAAAAACCATTAGATGGCGCAGAAGAGCCAACTAGCCAAAACCCGGCTAGCAGCGATATAATTACCCCTCTAAGCTATGATGAGGTGATGGGAGCCAAGCCTGTCTTCTCTGTACACTGGTGAAGGAACAAGTGGCATCAAGCTTCAGCTTTAGCCCCTTTTATACTGGAGATGCTGACCCTTGCTCTTACAGCAACCATTAATATGCAATTCTGCATAATATGCAATTCCGAAATCTGCATTTTAACTTTGTACACTTGTGCAATTCATATTTTCACCGACTGAAGCGCCCCTGGAGGACACATTGCCAATTAACACTGTATATCTTGCCTATACAATCACCATTATCTGTATGGGCAATGCAGGGACGCTGCCCCTAGTCGGTTATGCATTATATTTGGTAAAAGTATTACCAGTTTGACCCCAGATCAATTGCAACGGCAGATTGAAATTATCCGCCACCCATTTCAGAATTGCTGTTCCACAGGTTTCTCCTCCTGCACTCATCGCTCGCAACCTATATATTATCAAACATGTGAAGTAGGTATTTAGTTCATTTGGCGGCCAATGAAGGTACAGTGGCCGCAACCAGAGTTGAGCCTGAAATGCACCAACCTCCCCAGAAACCCATTCCCTGTGAATGGGGACATTCAGGTTTGGTGACGTCATCAGCTACGGAAAATTCTTAGAAAACCCCCTGATTGTACCTGTGAGTGCATTTGCACCAAACCTGAATGTCCCCATTCCCATAGAATGGACCCGTTTTAGTTTCTGAGGAAGTGGGTGCATTTGAGGCTCAACTCTGGTTGTGGCCACTGCAAAACCATTCATTTAGGGGTATTGTTAACATAAATATTTACGAGTTGCACTTGTGCTTCTTCAGGTAATCTCCGTTCGGGTCCTGCAACAACACATTGTTTAATGAAAGCCATCCTGGCATGCACACTTGCATTTATATCACACTATATACTATGTACAATTCATATACGTACTTTAAGAACCAGTGCCCTTAAACTGCCAATACTAAAATCTGCGCAGTCAGCATTATGCTTTGCAATTACTTGGAAATATATTCCAGGATCTGGTTTCAATGGATATCCCTAAAAACCCAGAGTAATTGATTTCAAAGGTTTGTTGGGAGAATTGTGGAAGATATATGATATTAAATTCACCTCGTACAGTATAGCCGTCTTTCCTAGCAATAGAGGACCTAACAGAGTTATAGTCGGTCCGGGGATCCATCCCAGTGGGGCATTTGAGAAAAGTACCTTACAATCTTTCCATTGAGTCTTCATGTAATGAATGCATCCAACTGCTACACCTCCAGTTGTAAACACCATTGCCTGAGCATTGTGGTAGAGTTGTTATGAGTAGTTTCAATGCAGGGAATGAAGAAAATAATTCTACAACATGTATACTAGTTCGCAGGTCAACGTTGAAAACATAAAATCCTGGTTGGAATGCAGGGGGACCGAATTGCTGGAGCGGATGAATACAAATTCGAACAGTTTGTGCATATTCGGCGATTTTTCATTGAAATATTCTAGAATTCAG
>JAVBJR010000777.1:0-2741 GCA_031546965.1 Dysgonomonas sp. | reverse complement strand
CAATGGCGTTCTGGCTTATGTTCTCCTCTGTGATATTAAATAACTCCTTCAATAATTTTTTTAAAAATATTTTAAGGGAACTCATAGTTTTAATTTAACGTTCCCTATCAACAGTTTTAATGGCATGGGACCTTACAAAACCGTGTCAGTTGTCCTTTAATGACATTCTCCCTTCCCTTAATGGTACATTGAAATGGTTGTTCGCGGACGACACCAAAGTGCGTTCGCAGGGTGTCTACTGATACTGGAAATCCTTGAAATACTGGAATTATACTGGCATTTTTTGTTGTCCTTGAAATCCTGGAAATATACTGGAATTTTTTCTTTATCCTGGAAAATGTATAATTTTTGACACTTTACATAATTTTTTTTATTGATTTCTGCATTTCTCTTCTAATTTGCTTGGAACAAAATACCGATTAAGCATGACACTCTTGAATTTCGATGGTTAATTCCACTTATTCATCAGTTTTTAAGAGACTAATGTGGTTTGTTATGAAACTATCTTTCATTTTATGCATTTTGTGTCCTGGAAATAAGTTATAAATATCCTTGAAAATACTGGAAATATACTGGAATTTTGAAATGAAAGTTTAGTAGACACCCTGGTTCGTCCATCACGTCCCTTAAGGATTGTGATGTGCTGATATCTATCTTGATTACGATAGCCTCTATCAGCGAGGATGTTGAACGCTAGTACCTGCGATGGCGTGTAGATGACGATGTCGGCGAAGTCACAGAAGAGGGAAGAACGCGTAGTTTCGTCTCATGGCGTCCAATATGCAAGGTATATAGCACGGTGTAGTATAGTCAGGTGGTCCAACTCCCCTATCGCCGCTCAGTACGAAACTGGTCGAAAGTACTGAGGGCTTTCGACGGCCGCCATACATTGTTCAGCAAATGAACAATCGTGAAATTGCTTATTAAACCTCCTGCCAGATTAACTCTGAAATACGACAAAAGAAAAATAATTTGGTTTTAGTTGTCTTTTGGTCACGAATTTCAAAATAACTAAAATACAACCAAAAGTACTTGGCGGCCAAATGTCAACCCCCGGTCCCGTTTCGTTCGGATTAGCGAGAGTCTACAGTACATGTTTTCACCAATTTCCTGGTTTTCTGGTGTGGTGCACCACACCTGAAACTCCACCTGTTCTCCACTTCCATACAATGTTCCTCAATGAGTGGCATTCCTCTGTGCACACCCTACTACTGGTTTTGTGATACCCACAATCCAATTCATCGCACTGCACCATTCTTTCCTGGACAACCAACACCTCCCTTCACTAGTCATCACCAGTTACCACAACTTGTCATGCCACCTTCCATTTCATAATGCACCATGGTCCCATTTAAATATCCCCATCAACTGCATTTCAACATGCAAATCAATGCCAATACAAACACACCATTTGACCTTAGCAATACAAAGCATTTGACAATGAACATACATTCCATTTCCAAATAATACCAAGATAATACTCCATTACACATTCTTACAAGCATCCATTATAATGGGTCCCATTGCCCGAACTGCACCCAACATGGCCAATAGTCCTATACCGTTCACCATGCGCCCAACAACCCTAACCGAACACACAGTGAGTGTTATTGCCCACACAAAACCATATGGATGCGATGGTCCAAACATACTTTAATGGGCCCGATGACCCTACCTGTCATACGGTTTGCATTCCAATCAAACCTCATCTCACTCAGCATTACACCCACTGTATATTGTCATTTCAACAATGACTAACGTTCCACTTCAACACCTCAGTATCCACCACCATGCCCACTTACCATACGTCCCTGTACCACATTCTGCACTGATCACGTACAACACAAACATACAATCCTAATAGGAAGAAACTAGCGGCCCACGACCCAGTGAAACTAGCCACTGATGTACCTGTTCACCTGCTAGAAAAGAATGTTAGAAAGGGCCATGGTTGTGGGTGGTATGCCACATGTTTTACGGTTAAACACAAATGATGCTGAACCAAATTCCACAGGACATCTTGCATTGTATGTGTATGCCCACGACTAATGTATGCAGTATTGGAAGGCAATATGATTAATCACACGTTACGCAGTTAGGAGTTGTACATGGTCAAGTGCACTTGCACTGTCCATTTCGTATTTTCACCAAACAATCACATTGTTGTGTTTCATTGGCATGCCCTTCAGTGATGCACTCCAACCATGACCCCATCGACGCCCCCTTCTAGCATGTGAACAGGTACATCAGTGGCTATCAAAGAAACAAAAATCCCAACATTAATTTTGAATTTAATTTATTATTTTATCAAATAATTTTGCAGATCTAAATTATGAATATCTATTTTGAAATATTGAAATAAAAACGTTAATTTTGAAATAAATTTAAAGCCTTAAATTTGTAACGGATCATTTCCGTTACTTGCAATATATCTGTCAAGTGCTTGCATTGCGACTTGCAAAGTCGCAAGTTGCTCGCATGGTCGTATTACGTTACACCCCGCTTCCTTTTTGCTCATGTTGATGTGTGGTCCAGAGCAGCCAAGATGGCGGCCGCTCGTGTGTAATATTTCCATTGGTCAGTGATGACCAGTGGGTGTGTCTAATATACATTGTAAATTAGCAAGGTCATTAGAGAGACAAGGTTGGCTCATGCAACACTTCCCCTGCAAGAAATTGCGTGCAATGGTCGCCAGTGACGTATGCATTCAAGCCGGATGATGACTAAATTATGTGCGACGG
>JAVBJR010000725.1:0-2662 GCA_031546965.1 Dysgonomonas sp. | reverse complement strand
CGCCAATGTGTTTGAAATAAAATTGATCAAATATCTCTAATTTATACGACCCACCTATCTTCAAAACTGGCGAAGATAAATTTGGAACGGCCTTGAAGGAATGTTCCAAGGTCAAAAACATCGTCACCAATGGATGTCCCCTCATGACATTATAGATGGAAACATCACTATATTTACTAATATTCACTCGAATTTCGAGATATTAGCAAAAAGACCAGACTTTCCGCACACCCTGTAGAGAGTTATACATTGCGCAGTAGGGCTAGAACTGATCGAAGGGGAGGGGGGGTGGGCTTATATATCAGGGACGGACAACACATTAGTACCGTGGTAAGGGACTACAGTGCAGGTACAAGTGTTGAATCACTATGGGTTGAATTGTTGTTGAGGGAAAATGACGTACTTAATGTTAGGGTTATATACAGGCCTCCAAATGCACATGTGGAGTATGATGTGGGAATCTCATATCAGTTAAAGAGAGTAGCGATGGGAGGGGAGATGTTGGTTACGGGAAACCTTAATTTTCAGGGATAGATTGGATTTCACATTCCAGTATCGGGTTTGGGGAAAATTTTTTGAAAGATGTGGATGATTGTTTTTTGACCCAGCATGTTTTGGGGGGAACAAGAGATGGTAACACACTCGATTTGGTGCTCAGTTTGGAGCCACATCGAGTGCAGGAAGTAGAGATTGGGGAACATTTAGGGGATAGTGACCATAATATGATCCGTTTCTTATTGAATTGAAAGAAAGTTGGTACCGATAACTGTATGATGGTCCCAAACTATAAGAGGGCGAATTATGTGGGGCTTCGTGACAGGTTGGAGTCAACTAACTGGCGAGTACTGCTTAGCAGCAAGTCGATCGAATCAATGTGGTTGAAATTTATGGATGTGATAGGTGCAGGGGTTAAAGGCTTTGTGCCCTTACAGAAACGGAGGGTGGGACAAGGCATTCTGTGCATGTGGTTTATGTTAGAAGATACTGATAAACAGGGAACCTCCCTCGCTAGGCCAGACTCCGTAAGCCGAAGCGCCGTAATTTAATAACGCCACCTATCGGGCGAATACGAAACCTGTCGTATAAAAGTGCTTGTGTCTGCGGATTTCGGCCTGTTGTTCTGTGATTTTGAGCGAGTACAAGTGTGTATCGCATCGAGAGTGTTTTGATCAAGTCGATCTCTACCACATTAAAATCACCACTTCCAACTGCAGTTTACGTTTATTCCTTGCCAAAACTCAACAGGTTATGGGCCCAGCGTGAGTTTTTCGGACACCGAAAACGTTATCGCCTAGAAAAACAGTTTACTGCAGTCCCAGCTGTCAACATTACATAGTGTAAGCTGACTGGGTGTTGGAAACGAGTGCAGCGGCATACAAATATTGGGTTACAACGTTTGTTGGACGCCAAACGACTTTCAACGCATATTAACAGTGGATTGAGCACTGTTGGTTATTTCCTTTGAAGGATTGAGGATTCCGAGCGACCGGAAGTGAGAGAAAACATCAAACGCGATTTTCCCACGAAGCAGACGACGCAGCTACCCACGTGGTGATCGAAATCCAAAGACATCGGCTCGGAGCCAACGCATCGAGACTTTATTAGTGTCCATCCTTAAAGAACAAGTTACTCTCTACTCGATTGTGCTATTAGTTTGGGAATTCGACGAGATATTTCAAGTGGATAGAGGAAAAACAAGCTACGCGAAGCAGACGACTGTCGGCCATCTTGTTCCAGGAACGTCCATTGAACAGTGGCGCCATCTAGCGGGAAACGGATCCAGCTGCAAGCAAACTTTTTCCAGAGAATTATCTTCTACTTGTTGATTATTTCTGTCTCAAATAACAATCGCATAATTGTATTTTTTGTCTTTAAGTTGGACTTCAACCGAACGGATAAGGTCGAAACGAGGTGTGAGGTCAGGTCACTGGAGTATTGCTACCGCGCTATCATGTTGTCCGTTGGTACACTCGACACAAGGTTAGTTCCAAGCGTGCTAAGTGAACTTGGTGAAACTCGTAACCTTTCGCAGGGTGTAAAAAAGGGTGTTGTGGGGAAAAATTTCCTTCGGCCAAGTTCAAGAGAACCTGGTTGTCACTTTGAATTTGTGGTTATTACTTGCGAAACGTTGGTCGGGCAGCAGCGGGCTTAGCCCTGATCGAAGGCGCGCAATTCGAAAAACTAAATTCCACGAATTACAAATACTGGCATCTGCGAGCAAAAGGGCTCTTGATAACGAAAGGATGTTGGACTGTAACCAAGTTAGGCATGGACGAACCCCCCACACCGTTGCCGCGAGAGAGAAACAAAAAGGCCATGGGCATCCTCTATAATATTGTGGATGATCATTCACTGGAAGAAATCGAATCCTGTGAGACCGCCAAACAGATGTGGGACAGATTAAAAGAAACCAGAGCTCGATTTGACTCCTGGAATGGCATGTTAAGCCTGGGTGAATTCACATCTTCGAAGAAAACCGATGAAGAAGATATGATGAAATATTGGTCACGTAAGGTAGAAATGCTCTTAAAATTACAGTAAAACCTGTTTATTAAGACCACCTCGGTTCCAGAAAAATTGCTCTCAATGCAGAGGTGGCCTTGCTAGAGAGAGCCTCTGTATTAAGACCAAAACACCACAATGGTCTTAATGGCAATGTTGT
>JAVBJR010000783.1:0-2527 GCA_031546965.1 Dysgonomonas sp. | reverse complement strand
ATTTCTGTTTTCAGATTTGGATTTGTCATTAAAAACTACACTAGAGTGCCAAATTTTATTATTTTGATAGATCAATTATTGGAGTTATTAACAGAAATGTTGAATTTTGAGCTTCTGCTATGTGTAATTTGTGGATGTGTCACATGCCTGTGGAACCTGCAATAAATTTTTTCAGGCCTAATCCATTAAGGGTTTTGCTTATTGAATACCTGTCTTCAATATACTAAATTATAATATATTTTTTTTTGGAATTGTGGGTGAACTTTTTAAAAAAAAATTGTAGAAAATGACATGGAATGACCCAGCAACTACCAATTAATAATTTTCACATCCATAAATACAGGGTGGAAACAAAGTCTTTCCAACATTTCAAAAAATTATTACAAAAAATACTACTGCAGTTATAACTGTAAAGTTTGTGGCAAAATACAGAGGAACTCTTTAAGTTTGTTTTCCATTATACACAGTACAGGCTAAGTTCAATAGGAGACGCTGGAATTGAGAAAATAGCATCTGTGCAGGAGAAGGCTCAATGTGTTTTATGGTATCATGAGACAAAATCACCAATAACTGTGCAGCAAAATTTTAGGAGGGAATATGGGCGACCACCACGTACATGATTACTAAAGCATCATTGCATGGCAGGGGCGTATCCAGGTACATGAAGGAGGGGGTCCATTTTCTTAGATAGTGGACCTTTTTCCCATTGGATCAGGAATAAATTTGTCACATTAAAAGTGAGCAGACAATGTTTAATTTGTCACAATGGCCTATATTAATATTATTGTTCAGTGTGCATCAGATGTCGGCAACCCGGCAGTGCATAGGAGGTGTTTAGTGTTTCTTCCCCTCCTCCAACAGGGGGCGCTGTGTTTCAGTTCTCCTACAAAGAAGAAGTGCGCTCCGGTGCGAGTAGTAAAAGACACACCCGTTGTACCTTTTTGTATTCACTTCAGTGTTGTTGTTCTTTGTGGCTAATTAAAATGCTGTGCTTCAATTTCCACAGTTATTTAGTATATCTTAACAGTATGGGAAACGGAATCAGTATAACACCGATGGAACCACAGTGTATTGAGAAAATATGTGGAAAAGATAGTAAAAATTTTAAAAACAAAAAATGAAAATAAACCAAGAAGTTCAAGTTTGAGTGAGTTGCATTAAACCTAATGGTCCATTTAGGCCCGGTCCCACCTAAAATAATACCTATGCAGAATGGCTTGCTTTTTATTCTGTCTAGCAAAAACATAATTAATAATTGTTGTTGTGTCTGTAATTGAGAGTGTATAGCATAATGCAAATTAATTTTGAGTCCTAGTAATGGACCTTTTCATTGGGGGGGGGGTTCATTTGAACCACCTGAACCCCCCACCCGGACCCCTTCGTACACCACTGCATAGTATGCAAAGTTTAAGGAGACTGGAAGTGTGGCCTCCTGTCCACGCACAGGGCTACCACCCTTGAGTGAAGAGAGTGTTGCGGCTGTGCTGCAACCATTTCTGCGAAGTCCTGCCCAGTCTACTCGTCGTGCGTCTCGTGAACTTGGAATACCACCAGATATAACACCCTTAGATTTTTCCTGTGGGGTTATGGCAAGGACAGAATGTATGCTACACGTGTACCTGATATGGACATATTGAGAAGATAGATAATTGAGGCAGTTGCTAGTGTCGTGTCACAAATGTTGTGCAACACATGGCGTGAAATTCAATATCGCTTAGACGTTCTGCGGGCCACAAATTGTGCACATGTTGAAGTGTGTTAATATTTGTAAAAAACTTAAGGACTTACACATTAATTGGTCGCAAACCATCGTGCTATAACTGTAATAGTTTCTTTGTAATGAAAGTTTATAATGTTGGAAAGATTTTGTGGCCACCCTGTATAATAACAGGAACTATACGAACATTTATGCAAGCAATTTACCTAAGAATGGTTTTATATCAGCCAATCAATGGATTTTATAGCCTACTGAATAAATTGTGAAGCTTACCTGCAGCAAAATGGTGAGAAGGGCGTGGCTAGAACAATAGAACAACAACACTGGGTTGGCAAATATTCCCGGGCAACACATTCCACTCCTTAAAGGAGAATTGTAGATATATTTTTTCTTATTTTTAATTACAAAGACAATGTGTTCCCTAAATTTGTTGAGTAACGCAGAATAGTCAGGCAGGTTGTGAGTTTTTACCACTGGGATTGCAGCTCTATGGGGGGATGCGTCCTCATTATGCCACGCCTTCCTCACAGCGGAAGTCATGCAGTGGAAGCTTCACAACGGAAGGCGTGTCATCGCGCCCAGCCGCTAACTGGTCGCGCTGTGGAAGCATCGTTGCCTCACAGCAGAAGGCCTGGCATCCAGATGTGGTCAAGAACAGGGGATTGACCATCCATGTTTCACACCCTGCCTCCGGCGGAGCGGTAGCCACGCCTTGAAGGAAACAGATTTTAGTGTGAGCTGCAATAACTATGGTACAGATAAACTGATTGTTATATGGCTGCAGGGATGTTGAGCAATTGCTATTCAAAG
>JAVBJR010000090.1:0-5574 GCA_031546965.1 Dysgonomonas sp. | reverse complement strand
TGAAATTTTCAACACTTTGACCTGCCTTATGTGATTATTGGCTTATGTGATGAAAGCTATACTGAACATATCTCTTTAGTACCTCCCAACCTCATTCCTGACTTGTATCTATAACATACAATGCAACGGAAAAGTTTTTTTTCTCAATACTTGATGAATATGAGCCATGGGTACCCGGGTACCCCGGGTGTTGAACAATGTCATATTTTCTGGGTGTTGACATAAGGGTTAAAATGCAGGTGTCGCACTGCCATTACTGTCAATGCTTATCTATTATGCACGTTATTTTTCTTAGGGCCAAGAAACGATTTCACATGTACGATCATAACGTTAAACAGTACTTTAATGCGCATGTTAAACATTCTCTTATTAAGCTTTTGATATTACAACAGCTTAGGATTTTAAAATAAAAAGCGGCTAATACTTTCCGGATAGCCTACCTATAATTGTGGACTTTTGCATGGGACATATTAAACTCCTGTAAATCATTGTGAATGTCTGCAGAAATATCTCGTCAATCTTGAGCATTTTGCAGCTACGTTTTCATATGAATCTAATAGTTAATATAGTATGTTGTATAGTCACGCTGGTAACCTATAATAGTAAACTATTAGCTATAGCATTTAGTGTTTAACTGTATTAATAGTTTTCTATACAATACTATTGCCTAGTGTGTATAGTTCTGTAGTGCCTATAATATTCAGCTGCCAATAGTTACCTATAGGCTATATATTTAAATAGTGCCTATAGTATACTCAGCTGTCAATAGTTTCCTATATGCCATAGATTTAAATAGTTTCCATTTAACACAATGGAGTATAACCTATATATTGGACAAAGTGAAATACAGTTTCAACAGTGTTCTATCAATACTCATTGGTTCTATAGTACCTGTATTGAGTGTATGCAATAAATTCCTAATGCAGCATCATCTGATACAGTGAATTCCATTAATAGCAGTATCTGCAATATGTGCACAATACATTTTAACAAGCCGTGAAAAAACAAAGTTTTTTGGGTACTAAGTTTATTTATAAATCGACACGAGTGTCAATTATGAATTTCAGTTTTTAAAGTCCGTTCTCACAAGCGCCGTCACTGCCGCATGGGCTGTGCAATGAAAACAACCCATGCAGCTACCCCCACTTCGGTATTTGCGAGTGAAATACTCGCGATTCTAAGTCGTAACCTGAGAGAAATACTTTTGATATACGAAAATATATAGCAAGACTGATTTGTACGGCAAATTTCAGCTCTCTAGGATGTGTAGAAGTTGTGTAAAAATGAGCTGAAAGTTCCTACAAGCAAACAAACAAACAAACAAACAAACAAACAAACAAACAAACAAACAAACAAACAAACAAACAAACAAACAAACAAGCAAACAACATTCATGACGAATGCATATAAACTAAGTAAAAACAAACAAACAAACGAACAAACAAACAAACAAACAAACACCATTCAAGACAAACATATAAACTTAGTAAAAATACCCATGTTTCTAAGCAAATCTGCCACTTTACAATAACGTTTTATCTTAGCAGATGCTGTTAAAGTATAGAGTTCATTGTATCAGGTGCTGCCATAAGAGTTCACTGTATGAGATGTTGTACAGAATGAGTTGACTGTATTATTACAAGTGCATTGCAAAAGTTTAGAAACACGCACTAACATCGACACATGCATGTCTATCTGAAATTATTACTGAATTCCATGATTGATTACGGAAAAAGTAAAGCAATTAATAGTCTAAAAATTGAATCTGTGAAATGTACCCTTTCATATTATCCATCCAAAGTTAATTTTACACATGTAATGTGAATAATAAATGTGATGTTGAAATGAAGGCTATTGTTGCAAAACGTTTAGAAACCTGAAGTTCCAGTTACATATGTAAGTTTAGAAACATGCATTTCCTTGCACAAAACTATAAAAACAGAGCATGATCTTCTTGCAAGGGGCATTTCCAGACCATCATACAGTTTGAAAATTGGTACAGGAATGGAGCTGACTGCACAGGAGAAAACTATGATTGTCAAGATATGCTAGATTTGAAAAACTCTAGATGTCGTAGCTGCTGAGGTGGGAAGGAGTTTCTGCCATTTGAAAGTACGTAAAAAGTGTTGCAGAAGAGGGAAATGTCAGTGTGAGCAGGAAGCGAACTGGTAGACCGGAAGTAGCATGCGCACATGGTGAAAGGGCTCTAAAGTCAATTTTCCAGGTACACAATTTATCAACATCAAATGCGTATGCCCAGCTCAGGTCAAAAACACTCATGTTTGGTGATCAGGGACCACAGGTCTATCGCTGTAGAGGGGATGAATTTCGCTGAGAAATTCCCCAAAAACGTTATGATATATAGGGATTTGTGGCTGCAATGGGACGTGAAACCATGTGCATTCTCAAGCATAGTGTAAATGGACAGGTCTATGAAGATATGTTGGAGACGTTCCTCGTTCATAAACCTGAAAATCTTCCAGATGGCCAAACTTTCATTTTTCAACAAGACAATGCATCATGTCATGTGGCAAAGTCTTGTCAAATTGTGGTTTCAGATTGAAGCAAAACATGACAGTTTTTGACTGGCCTGCAAATTCGCCGGACTTATTAAATACGCCATTAAATACTATCCAAAATGTTTGGCGTGTAATGAAAAACCAGTTATCAAAACAATACCCTGTCAACATTGATGATTTAAAATCAAAACTGCTAAATTGTTGGGGTGAAATTTCTCCAGATGTATGTCGTTAATTAGTTTCAGAAATGCCCGCACTTGTGAGAGCTGTAACCAGGTTATATGTTCTTTATTGGTGATTACTTCATGGATACAAGTCAGTTTTATTTTATGTGGAGTACAATATTTTAAGTTCTTGTTTTGTTTATAAACTTATGAAACAGAAATTCTGCGTTTCTAAACTTCTGCAACACTGTGTATTCACAATAGACATTAAAATAACTTTGGCTGCATAATATGGAAGGGTACATTCGACAGATTCCAACTATTGCTTTAGTATTTCCCTAATGAATCAGGGAATTGAGAAATAATTTCCGATAAACATGCATTTTTCTTTGTGAGTGCGTGTATCTAAACTTTTGCAATGCACTTGTATATTAAGTTACACCAAGAGTGGATGAAGGTAGAAGAGAGTGTGCAAACGCTTGTATGTGTTGGATGGAACCTATTCTCGCCTGTAGTGCCCCACCTAGTTTCAGAAGCGCTGCTGTGACATCACTGCAATGAGCGTTTTGCTGCTGCAGGGATATCTGCTGTTATTAATTTTGTTTAAAAAATGTACTTCCAGGAACAAAATAATGAATTGCAGGAGAACATGCTGTAACAGCTAGCATTATGGCATTTTGTTTTTAATAAAGTATGCATCTCGTAGCAGTGTTCAAAAATGGGTCAACATTTATTTTATAAAGTAAGTGTGCAACGTTAGTTTTTGGAATTTTGAAATAAATTTTGGTTTAAAAAAACTTGTATTGCAGTAGCTTCAACCTCATAGAGCTTTATATTACACCATATTATTTTGGAAAATTATAAAAAATTTCTTGATTATGTGTTGGTTTAACTTTTTTTGCCTTGGAAATTTTTAGATTTATATAAATTTCAACTAAAGAGTCGATAGGTATATATAACAATAGTTGGTCACAATAATGGTTTTTCAAATATTTAACTTTTTGTGCAATTTCCCAGATGTGATAATTCGCAGCAAACGAGCACTAAAAGTAATCCAGGGTTGGATTATATTATTATACACCACCTCAAAATTCTCCATTCCTTACGTTTTTATATTTTAAATCAATTTTATCTCCGTAATTTTTCTTAGACAAGTTCAAGACGGCTATTTTCTGTGGAGGGGGAACTAGTCTGAGTGGGTGTCGCGTGACCACGCCCATTCTCAAACCAAGGTCAAACGAGAGAAGGTTCAATCCATGGCGTCTATGGCCGTTGCACACTCTCTACCTTCATCCACTCTTGGTTTCACCCAAGGAGGTTAGAGTAGGAATGGAGAGGGCATGAGCTACCCTCCCCTTGTTTTACCAGTGGAGCCGGTTTTAGAAAGCAGGGGCAGGCCGTGGAGGTGGCTAACCATGCACGCCCCATGCAGCCACCTTGGCAGCCAAGCTTGCGACCAAGGGGCAGCGGCAGCGTCGTTTGCCACGTGCGTGCGTGCAAAGACAGTTTATTACAATTTTTAATTTTGGCATGGATGCTGTATCGTTTTGTTAAAAACATGATTAAAAAATCCTGACCTACCTACCTGCAAAAATTATAGTATCTTACTGGAAGTAAACTGTTTTTGACTTAAAATGTTGTGTTAAAATATTAAATTCATTTTGGATCCAGAATTAATTTAATCCAAATTTGGATAATGTTCAAAGCATAGTAAATAGTTTTCTATTTGGCTAAAACCATAGTATCTAATTTGAATTCAAACAAGCTATTTAAATAAGTTTGTAGATTTAGCTTTCCATAATATTTGTCATGAGCAGAAATTTGCACTGGAGGGTAGGTTAACTGCCCTATGGTGTTTATATTTTGTCAATTCTGAATTTTTTACAACCTTTCTGGTTAAATTTTAGACATAAAGTGCACAAATACATAATTTTCATTGTATAGTAAAGGTACTGATTGAGCTTTTATATGCAAGATGATTATTTGAATACATTCAATTATATGCCAAATTAATTTACATTATGCATACAAATCAGGCAATAATAAAATGAATATTGATAAAAATTCTCACAGAAATCCATAAATGTGAATTTATTATCATGCAATGCATTCGTAAATGTTAGTTTTTTCCTCACAATTGTTGCACAATCCATTCAAAAATGCATCATTGCTTGTTCTGTACTACACACAAGGAGGTCTCATGAGTCACAGGAGTCACATGACTGCAGACTATTTCCCTGGAAGTTTAGCCTCAAATCCAGGGTACGCCTACTTCAATTCCCCCCCCCCCCTCATGCCCTCTCCAATCTCCATTCCTACTCTAACCTCCTTGGTTTCACCTAGTGTCTATTATTGACGTGACTAAATATCTAACAGAACGACCAATCACGTGGGCTCTCTCTTCACTCAAGCACTTGGCTTGACTATCCCAAAATCGAGTTTAAAGGAGAACTGACACGGTTTTGTATGGTACCCTGAAACGTGTTCCACCGGTGAAAACACATCAATAATAACGTTGGCGCCGTCAGATTTTTGTTAAGAAAATTATTTACGGTGCTATTAGCAATGAAAGTTTAAAATTGCGCGCATGCGCACATATACTGCTGCTACATGGTTGTGTTGCAGTCGAAGTATTACGTCATGACGTCATTTGTGAACCTGCAGGGACACAGCGGAACTTGGACAAATACTGGTCGTCCAAGGTTCGCTTTTCCCCCTGCCGGGTCACAATTTTGAACACATGCTTACCGTCGACGCCATGTAAACGTACTGTAGTTGCCACCAGAGTCCGGCCAAGGTCACAAATTTTAATAGTGAAGGAAATGGGTTGGGGTCATTTTCTCCTTGGCCAAAGGGGTGTTAGGCTCAGGGAAGACTCAGTTACAGGTGCG
>JAVBJR010001284.1:0-2785 GCA_031546965.1 Dysgonomonas sp. | reverse complement strand
AACCGTTATTTAATGGTGAAAACCGGTTTTGTGGCCAAACTCAAGGTAACATGTGCACCGCTCACCCGCAACATGCGCGTTATACATGGGGTGCGCGTTATCTAATAAAAAATATCAGTTTTTTGCCAGAAATGAGGGTGCGCGTTATACACGGGTGCGCGTTATACACGGAACTTTAGGTTACATAACTTATATCGCATGTTATTACTAACTGTGATTTTTATCCATTGTATTAAAGGTGCTGGTAAACTGCGGTGCGAATCTGGCTGAGATTGAGTTTGCAGCTGCAATTCTGACAATACAACCCTTCGTACCCAATAGCAGGACACATTTGGCAGTTAAGTTTGTAAAGGATTTCCAGCTGGATTTTCTTTAGAAATTGGATTTGGAAGTCAGGAATTTGAATAGAAGCTAGGGCCTCAATTGGAAAAATTACGGTGCACTATTGATCGTGTGGTTAACAAATTATGCAAACTGTACCAAGCTTGGAAACCTTCGTATTTCAGTTATCGAAACATTTTCAATATCAAATAGTGCCCTTTAAACAACTTGAACACATTGGACTCACATTGAACCTACGACATTCGCGTGACATCAGTAAATACTCAGTGTGTTTCAATTGACTGATTTCAGTAGGCGTGTCCGATTGCCAATATGGAGGTCGTAATGTGGATAATTGTGCAACACTATTGGATGTTGCCTTGATATCCACAACAAGGACGCCATTTTTCTTTTGTATTTCAGCCAATAGCAGGGCACATGAAATCGGTCAATTGCTATATGACCATAATGAACTCTAAAATAAAATGTGCAGGTTCCACCGAGATTTGAACTCAGATCGGTGGATTCAACATCCAGAGTGATAGCTATTACACCACGGAACTATACTTACCATCCAGAGTTCAGTCAATTACAATTTAATGGAAGACACAAAATAGAATCGGCGGCAGAACTATTCCAAACTGTCCTATAGTGTGTATGTAAAAAGGTGGTAGATGATTTGGCTGCAAATCGATAGGTCCCTGTTTCAACCCGCCTTTTCATTAGGCTTTTCTATTTTAAAGGTTTTAACAAACAATATTATGTATTGTGAATTAGTCTTTTTAATAGAAATGTCAGATAGTAAGTAACACCAATCAGAGTACAGAAGTTTGCACAGGTTTTCTGAATGGAACAAGCTGTACTACTTTAAAATCCTAATTATTTTGTGAAATGCAACGCAGGTGTGATGTGCAGTGAAACTAGACATCGATTGCAAAATGTTTAAATATTCCTTAAACCAGACTGTTTACATTAAAAGCACAAGCAGCCCAGCAGTAAGGTAATTTGTGAAATAAAGCCGAATTTTAACCGCATGTGTCCACAACAAATTTTCCATTTGGTGAAATACAGGGAAAGCTGATCTTGCAAAGAACATGTTCCAGGATAACTAAAGGAAAATCGAAAGTTGACAGAGAAAAAAAGAAGCCTGGATATGTATTTTGCGTGCAAAAATCACAGATTGTGTGGACAGCCAGGACTGTAGATATTGTTAATTCGTGCACGTTGACTTGGGGGCGTATCTCAGTGGTAGAGCATTCGACTGCCGATCGAGAGGATCCCTGTTCAAACCTGAGTGCCCCCTTGTTTCATGTGTTTTCAAAATCTCCGCATAAAATTATACTTTGGATTTGGGAGTTTCATAGAACTATCACTTTGTATAATATGTTATTACCTGCTGTGACTTTTATCAATTGTATCAAATGTGCAGGTAAACTTGGTGCGAATCTGGCTGAGATTGCTTTTGCAGCAGCAATTCTGACGATACAACCTTTTGTACCTAACTGGGAGGGCATAATTTGCAGTAAAGTTTGTAAAGGATTTCAAGCTGGGTTTTCATTATAAGTTGGCTCTGAAAATCAGAAATTTGAATAGAAGGTAGGGCCTCCATTGGAAAATTTACCGTACACCATTGTGTGTGTGTGGTCAACAAATTATGCAAACTGTACAAAGCTTGGAAACCTTAGTGTTTCAGTTATCCAAATATTTCCAATATTAAATAGTGCTCTTTAAACAACTTGAACACATTTGACCCACATTGAACCTGCGACATTCGCGTTGTTAGCTAGCCCGACGCTCTAATCAGCTTTGCTTAACTTTATTCCACACGCAGGATCGCGAATCCCTCGCCGCCCCGCATCCCATAGTCAGGCCGGATCCGGGTCATAACATTCATCCCAAGAAGGGAATGAAATGAGTCGGCTGGTGACCACCAAGGGGGGATATAATCTATGGGTCGCTGGAGGCCCAAAGGGCCTCCAGACCGTCTTCCCCAATTGATTCAGTATTTTCCCCAATTGATTCAATATTTGTTAATCCGCGTCCGCCAATCAGCGCGCAGGATGAGCAGGATGCGGGCGGCGAGGGATTTGCGATCCTGCGTGTGGAATTAAATTACGCATCAGCTTTGCCAACAGGCAACTTTTTCTGTCACAATTCAGAAGATTTAGGTTTCTGTGTTATACGTATAAGTTTCACATGACTAGATAGTTGTATGTACGATCTGACCTAGCAGCTTGAAAATATGTAGCATTCATTGACTTCAATTTACATACCATGCACTTTCATTATTACAACTGTTAACCAATGATATCCAGCCAATACATCAGACAGGTCTATCTTACAGAATCAGCAGATTATGTCAGAATAAAATTGGATACTACTCATTCCAGGATATAACACAGTGCTTGCAATTTTGTCTTGCAATATTACCATACCTTTTATTGCATGCTTGCCTAGCTTGTAT
>JAVBJR010001159.1:0-3058 GCA_031546965.1 Dysgonomonas sp. | reverse complement strand
TTCTGTCTACGTCATAGCTCAGATTTCTTAACATATCTAAGCCAATATTCTTCGTATTACATACGAAACGGGAAGTGGCAAACATTTTCTTTTTACTTCGTCTTTTTTTATTGAAGAAAATTGGTAGGTAAAAAACCAGTTCAGTTCTCTTTTAAAGTACTGTTTCGAATTTTTTATTTGAATTCTGTACCATGCAAATTCGTGTAATTAATTTGAGACATTAATATTTTAAAAATGCTAGAACGTAATTAATCCAGCTAAAATTATCTTTTCATATTGAATTAGTATATAATGTGAAATGCGCATTTCACATTATCAGGTCATTTACAGGTGGTGAATATATATTTAAAAATCATTGAAATATGAATGTGATGAATATAGTATGAAAAAATGAACAGAATGTCACTCAAATACCACCATGCATCTTTTCTCCCATTTTAAAAAATAATTATGCACTTCATAAATGCTATATAATAAGTAAGTTAGAATTCTATGCAGGTATGTACAAAGGGTACCCTTTGCACATCTTTATTTTAAAATACAAAGTCGTTTTAATTAAAAAAAATAAACCTTTAAAACACATGTTTAAAAATATTTTTTTAAATTAACCATAGCACTAAAGTAATTGTTCCTAAGGTGGGGTTTGGAAAGGTACCGAACATGCAAACCTAATGTAAATTTCCCTGCGAATGGTTTGGTGTCAGTGCCGTTCGAATTCAGCAACAAATGCCAAAGCTATTACGCAAATTGTCGTTTTTAGTTTGGTGCCATCTATGAACCATGTTTGAACTTGCATTTTTTCAATTTATTCCGAGCTCGCTGCATCCATGTATGGAACGTTCTAAATTCAATGGTGCAAACCGCAAATTAATCAGAAGATTAGAACATATTGACCCCGCCCTCCCAAGTTGGGAATTTCTCAGGAGCAAAATGCCAACCAGTGGGGTTTAGGTTGGGGCAGAAAACGTTCAATATTTTCAAAATTTATTTTGGTGTCATTTAAAATGCAAAATAGTTATTCTCAGTTACTTAATTAAACAAATTAAACAAAGCAATCAAAATGCAAAATCGAAAGCCGATTCAGTAAAATTATGAAAATCCCCTTAATATTTCGCATTTATTTTACAAATGATTGGATTTGAATCCCGCATCATATGCAATTTATTTCATATTTCTATAATTTTCGGATTTTGTAATATGTATTTTCAAACATGGATATCCAGCCATGCTTCTATGTGCAATGGACTCCACTTGGGGTGCCCCTATCAGAAAAGTTCTGTGATGCTCGGCCTTAAATTTCAAAAACCTAAATAATGAAATGGCTTGTATACAAAATATGGGAAATATCAAAAATTAGATACACTATTTAAGTGCCTAATTCAAGATATTGCTGTATCTTGCAAGGCTGCAAATTTGGAATATGATTTACCTTTAAACAGGGGTAAAAAAATTTCCACAATTTTAAAATTATGCCAATTGGCATAAGTTCGCAACATCGTTCATAGATGGCACCACACTAAAAATGACAATTTATGCAATAGCTTTGCCATTAATTGTTGGATTAGAACGGCGTTGACGCCAAACGATTCGCAGGGAAATTGACATTAGGTTTGCATGTTTGGCATCTTTCCAAACTCCACCCGTAAGCTGGCGCGCCCGTTTGCACTGGTCGACCACGCCGTTGGTCCGCCGTCCATCAGGTGGCGCCCGTTCGTCCCACACCTGTTAGATATGAATTCTTACAAAACTGAAGGATATAAAAACTGTTGTTAAATCTTAATAGCTAAAAATCGAAGCAACATACATTAAATGAACATATAAATGAAACAACGCTTTTATTTTAAACAATTTTATCGATATCACAAAATAAACATAGCAATGAATATGTATTAGAAAGCATCATGCATAAATAATGACAATTAATTACACGTTATGTTAACATTCATAGACTTGCCTGAAAAACTACACTGCACATGATGACTGGCAACAAATTGTAATTTAAATCTACAATTAAGTACGTATTGCACACATAAATATTCCAGTATATTAAATAAGAGCATTGCAGGAAATACGAGGCACGTGCCTCTAATGTGCAACTAATGTTTTCACTGTACAGTACCTAAATTCACTCAATTACAAAGTTGGCAAATGCGTACATACAATTACTTCATTCCATTCCATACACATGTGCAATTCCTCTCAGGAATTCAAGCATGTTAAGTGGGTTAAAATTTTCTACCATAGCCTGAATTCTGTTATCAACTATCCTATATATGCGTCTTTTTGCTGGTGGCGGATCCCCACGGACATACCGTTCATATATAAGATCCTGTCCTTTTTGAATTCTTCGGAGTGAGTCTATGAATTTCCAGATGCAAGGGTGATCCATTTGCATCTCGCGTTGAATTCTTCGGTTCGCTGCTTCAGCGTAGTTGTTTGTCCTATCCTGTTTATTTATTACACGCTCGTAAACAGACCATATACTTGGTGGGAAGCGTGCTGGTCTTCTTGGCCCAAATTGATTTGGTCGTCCAATGTAGGTGTCCTCAAACCAGCGAAATATGGAGGTAATTTCTGCAGTAAGGTCCAAAGCCAATAATGATTCAAATGCCTCTTCTAAGTGTGCAATCGGAACAAATGCCAGTGCAACAAGCATTTTGATTGTGCGCTTGAAATTGCGATCATTATCAAATAAGTGAAGCAGGTGACTTTGAGAAAGGTGTTTCCGAACATTCTGCGATAGGTGGAACAAACATCCATGTAAATTGGCATCAGGAAATTCAGCTTGCAGCGCGTTGATAGCAGCCATTTCAAAGTCTATTGAAAGGCTCTGCGGACTAAATTCTGGCCATATCTGTAATATAGGTTTTCATGTTTATATCAAATTTTTACAAATGAATTATTGAATTATTATATAATTACCGCTTTTACTGTTGCAAATAAGTGACTGTATGTCACACTTTGTTTATTTGGCAGCAACGCATATAAAACTGGAAACACATACCCTCCACGTTTGGCAGATATAACGTAAACCTGGTTAAACAATGGAGGTGCAATT
>JAVBJR010000305.1:0-7297 GCA_031546965.1 Dysgonomonas sp. | reverse complement strand
ATTCAAAAGCACACTGCAGTATGACAACTTAAACAGCAGTTGGACACTAAAAACTCCAGTTCATAACAGCATAATTTATAGCAGCTGCAGTAATTCAAACAAGAACTGCATTTCTTCAAAAGAACACTGCAGTATGACAACATTAACTGTAGTTCGAAATTAAAAACTATAGTTTATAACAGCACAATTTATAGCAACTACAGTAGTTCAAACAATAACTGTAGTTTTCCTTTAAAAACTGCAGTAAATATCGCAAGATCTGCAGTATATCTTTGTAAGGGAAACATTACATTTTAATCAGAATAGTTAATAATTATAGTTGTGATAAAAATTCTGAGTTTGGGAAATATTGGGAAACATTATCTCCATATCTCCATGATATAGAGAAGAAATTTTACAGTCCCTTATACTGTATTCGCTGTTTGACTGTTTTAAATTACAAAAGATAAAAACTCATTTTCGCGCCGAGATAATGTGCACCGTGATGTACCATGCGCCGTCATGTCCGCGACGTAATTTCCGCGCCATACTGTCCGCGCCGTAATTTACGCGCCGTCATATTCGCGCCGTGTTAGCATGTGCCGTTATGCCCCATGCACCGTTTTATCTGCGACAACATTACCGCTACGTGACGTCCGCGCCGTGATTTCTGCTCCATAAGGACACGGAACCCACCGTAATGTTACTGCTAGTCTTTCCGCAGCTGATATAGGTTTTTGTGTGAAAAATGCTCATATCTATGCCTGGTCATTTGTAGAATTTCCGCGAATATGAAACCAATATTAACATCAATGAACTATATTTACAATCTACACAACAATTTAAACTTGCATCAAAATCACAATGCAATTTTAACATTTTTAATTCAATCATAAATTACAGTTCAACTTGTGTTTGCACGTGGAAAGTTGACCACTGCATAAGAAATGAAAAAACCTTAATTGCATCCCTTGACAATATCCTGTCATTGTCCGTGTGTGTAATTAAATACGTACTAGTTGTCACACAGTGCTCTGCATGCATTTTCTATATGCATTTTTAAATATGCTCATCAACAGAGTTTTTGGCACCCAGTGGTCAACATACACAAGTTTCACTGTGCTCTGACTTTTATAGGAAGCCCAGAAATTACACAATTATTAATGAACTACAAAGGAGTTTTTAAATTTGTTTAATTGCCTTTCATTGGACATCCGAAAATACCCGAAGTTCATTTCTGGCTCGTTGATCATAATTTCATTTACCAGCGAATGAAATGCAATAAATGTGGCTCGCTGTTGATATAAAGGGCGAACCCACATTCTCCTTTTCTTCCTCTGCCAATGTTTTCCCGTTCTCATCTTACGGAGGGGGTGCAGAGCTCCAATAGCCATAAAAACAAAAACGAAATCGTCCTCCATTTTGGCTGAATCTCGTCGGAATCTCGGCAAAACGAGATTCAGACGAGAGGCGCCAGCCGCGCAGGCATGTTCACAACCGTCGCGTGGTTGTGAACATTTTTCCGTAAGCGCGCGTTCCGACTCGCCCGAGCGACGAGTTTTGTTTCATGATTGCAAACGAACCTTAAGGCACTGTTTTAGGCATTGCAACTTGGTGTGAATCGTTAGTTTAACCCAGTTGTGAATGTTGCTCCTCAGTGTTTTGTTCAGGTCTATCGGTGGCATAACATCGCAAGAAGTCTTCTTCATTAAAGATGTTTCTATTGTATGGCGCAATTCCAGTGACCATAAAGCCTTTAATGATGTTGGATGGAGTGGCTGCTTTTGGTAGGGCTTCACATACAATTCCAGGGATGGCGTAAATGGTCATGGTCTTCCCTGGTTTGTTCCTCATCCATGCATCTTGAGCATCATTAACAAACTTTTTAAAAGGCCCATATACAGTTCTGTCCGGCGGCTGTAATCGGTGTGAACAGTGTGGAGGAAATGAAAGAATGACAAGCCCGTTGTTGCTGGCAGTGTCAAGCATTGTCAATCCCCGATGTGATTCATGATTGTCAAGTAATAACAAGACCTTTCTTTTTTGGATGGTTTGGCATATTCAATGAAATGGTCAATGAATGTTTTGAAACCATCTCTTGTCACCCATCCAGACGTGTGAGCAATTCCAATACATCCAGGTGGTCCTCCACGTATAAAATTTTCCTTACATTTTTTCCCATGAAATACTATCATTGGGGGACTTGTAGTTTCCAATGGTGTTAACTGTAACACACACAGTGACCAATGTCCCTCTTTCTGCAGAGGTTATTGCACAAACTTGTTTCATGCCATACCTTGCAATGATTTTGCACGGTGTTTGCACAGTTGTAATCCCGGTTTCGTCTACATTCCAAATGTCTCCAAATTTGAATTTATGATTGTCAAAACTTCAGCTAGCTTGTCAAAAAATGCATTCACGTTGGATTTAGTAAAGCTGGTTGCTCTTGCAAGACTTGTTGGTTCTGAGTTTCGTATTGACAAGCGAGTGTAGCGTTTTAATTACGTTGCAAACCAATCTTTTCCTGCCATGCGATTTTTGTGCCAAGATGGTGGCATGTGTATGTGGAATTGCTGTCCACACTGGAAGGCCAATTTTCTAATTTCTTTAGGAGCAAGTCCATGGTAAATATTTGCAGAATGGACAAAGTATTCTTCAAGGTGGCTCTCCTGTTTGCGAGTAAATATTCTTGTCCCATTACGATGGTCTTCTCCAGTGCCGTCACTTTTCTCCATCTGTTGCATGTTACGCAATAGTGTTGTGTGGTTTATGCCAAATATTTGTGCAGCAGAACGGAGACTCCTTTTCCCAGTCTTGACAAGTTATGCAGCATCACAGAGAACTGTAAATGGTATTGACTGTCTTGCAGTTGTACGTTTCTAATTACGAACCATTTGTGTAACCTGCACATTAAAAATTAGAGCCTACTTGAGAAATATGTCAAAGTACAAACAAAATCACAAGTGATATCACTAAATGTATAGTTAATTAGCACTACCTACAATTTGAAAGACAACCTGTAGGAAAAGACCGGGGTGCAAACCTCTTGTGCAGAAACAAGTCTGAAATTAAATAACATTAATGAGAGTGGATAATATAACCTATGTAGACCAATTATTGGAACCAAAAATCTTGGTTTTATAATTTTTGTAGGGACATGATTAGACCATTGTTTACAGTGATTACAATTTAAAGTTAGATGCTGTTAACATTTTCATTGCAGCATATTCTTTGGAATACCAAAATTTAGATACAAATGTAACATCAGCAAATTCGGCTGACTGGGCACAATGTTTCACTTTGATGTGTGTGCAAATATAGTTCTAGCACTGTTAAAGGTGAACTTCCAATTATATATAACTGTTTCCTATCTTGAACTTCCGATCCAGCTCGCTGAACAAAGAATTATAGCCGCGGGAAAGCAAAGTGTTACCAAATCAAGCTAATTGCCTTAACACAATATGCAAACAATTTTTGGTTGCAGCTTTACTAACAGGATCATGTACAGTAAACCAAACTAGCTGTGAACTTTCGTCACTCTACATGCATGGTGCAAATAAACATGGATATTGGGCATTGAATTCATAAAATTACTGCATTATATGGAGATTGGCAACACGAAAGGCTGATACTCGCTGCTCGTATTTGATACAGTTTGCGATACACGTGATGCAGGGGTACTGTTGTATTGACGTTATAAATTCGTTCCCAACGGGAGTTGCAATCGGGTAGCGGTGAAAACTGCCTCGTTGGGTCATTTTGCATTCCGAGACCCTTAACTGTGGTTCCTTGGGGAGTACGGACACATTCTTGGTGGAAAATTGTAGCTTACAGGTCAGTAATTCAGACGTACATTGTGAATAATTAAACAAATATGCTTTCCAAATCGCTTTAGGTGTGAAAAGAGGACAGACGGAAATTAATTTGACATGAAAAACATATTAGCATTTCCTATGTGAAATCTTATGCCCCTTGTTCCAATCGTCCCCGCTCTCCCCTATGTACTAATTTAAAAAATTTCAAATCGAAAGTTTGTATTGTAGATTGATTATAGGGGTATATTGAAACAGGAAGTTATTTGCAAATATAGTAAATGAAAATTTGACTAGGATTTAAGAATTTTGTATTTTAAATTATGCACGGATACATTCTATACAATAAATGCGTTGGCAATTTTGTTAAGAAAGAATACACTTTTTACAGTTAATAACTAATGCAAACTGACATGCATTGTCGAAAAGCGTTTAAACTGTGTAAGTAGTTTTTACAAACTATATTCTATTTAAATAAATATAGAATTTAGATTACATAATACCAAGACTGGATAAAGGGGAGAGTATGCATCGCCCATAGGCCCTGTGCTAGCATGCGACGGGCGTTACCTGCGCCTCGCCTGTTTCGCAGTGGGCATTTATGGCAGCTCGGAATGTGGGGGGAGGTGCTCAAAATGCACACGTACTTGATGAACTTCGGCAGTTCAACATTTATTGTTTGAGAATGGCTGCATTGATGAACAAATCCGCTCTAGACGTTGAAGGTACAATCGGTGGGCACACATTAATATCCATCTTTTTATTTATAAATGCTACGGCGGATTTGCGATTCGAAACCCCGCCCCGTCTGCCACAACCCCATTGGTCGTCACTTTCGACGTCCGCCCTGTGGGAGGCCGCTGGCATAAAAGATTTTAACACAATTTTCCACCTTTAATTTGCATTCTTTATTCATTTGCATTCCAAATATAAATGTAAACATTCCATTTGCATTCCAAATATAAATGTAAACATTCCATTTGCATTCCAAATATAAATGTAAACATTCCATTTGCATTCCAAATATTAATGTAAACATATTCCATTTGGCAGACGGGGCGGGATTTCGCCTCTGCCCCTAGAAAATCCGGCTTAAAATTGCAGGCGAGATGGCTTGTGCTCCCTCCATACTACTCTAACCTCCTTGTGTGTTGCATTTCCAAATGTGTTCTATTTAATAAATGTGTTTTATTTAATAAATGTGTTCCATTTCCAAATGTGTTCCATGTAATAAATGTGTTCCTTTTCCAAATGTGTTCCATTTATTAAATGCGTTTCATTTCCAAATGTGTTCCATTTAATAAATGCGTTCCATTTCCAAATGTGTTCCAATTAATAAATGTGTTGCATTTCTAAATGTGTTCCATTTCAAAATTTCGTTTCTAATTGCAATCCCTCAATTCACTTTCTGTCAGTGTTTTGGTCATGCAAGTTAATTGTAAGTTGCAAAGGTCCTTGGTATTATTTCTGATGTGCGACGGGTTGGCTTGGATCCGCGCCGAACGCGGACAAACGTCGGGTTGGCGCGGACTAGCGCGGACAAACGTCGGGTTGGCGCGGACTAGCGCAGACAAACGTCGGGTTGGCGCGGACTTGCGCGGACAAACGTCGGGTTGGCGCGGACAATTTAAAATGTGTTTTTCAGACCGTCGCGGACTTTTAAAACTACTTTTTACACAATCGCGGAATAATTTAATACTTTTTCAGCATCGCGGACTATTTTAAATACTTTAGGCACCATCGCGGACTGTTTAAAGTCGTTTAAACACCATTGCGGACTGTTTAAAGTTGTTTAAACACCATCGCGGACTGTTTAAATGACTTTAAACACCATCGCGGACTGTTTAAGTCGTTTAAACACCATCACAGACCGTTTAAATTATTTAAACATTATCGCGGACCGTTTACAGTCATTTAAACACCATCGCGGACTGTTTAAAGTCGTTTAAACACTATCACGGACCGTTTAAATTGCTTTAAACATCATTGCGGACCGTTTAAAGTCATTTAAACACCATCGCGGACTGTTTAAATGACTTTAAACACCATCGCGGACTGTTTAAAGTCGTTTAAACACCATCACGGACTGTTTAAATTACTTTAAACATTATCGCGGACCGTTTATAGTCATTTAAACACCATCGCGGACTGTTTAAATGATTTAAACACCATCACGGACTGTTTAAAGTCGTTTAAACACCATCGCGGACCGTTTAAAGTCATTTAAACACCATCGCGGACTGTTTAAATGATTTAAACACCATCACGGACTGTTTAAATTACTTTAAACATCATCGCGGACCGTTTAAAGTCATTTAAACACCATCGCGGACTGTTTAAATGATTTAAACACCATCGCGGACTTTTTACACATCACGGGCTATTTTAGCTGCCTTTTTACACTAATTTAACTAGATAAAAACATTTTTTACAGCATCACGGAATTATGCTGTTGCATGTGCATCAAAATAAATTATAGTATGTGACCTTTTCTTGTATGAATGCTGTCCTATACAGTTTCATAACGTTTGCGAAGGATTCGGGGGTGAAAGATGCACTTACCTTCTGCTGAGGTAAGTGCATTATTAAATTTGCATCTTTATATTAAAAATGTATATGTATAAAATACACATTTTGCTTAATATTCATACTTATAACTGGGGCCACCTATATAAAATTAAATATTTGCTTTGATGGTATCCGTTTCCATTTCACATTATATATATTCAGCCATAAACCACAGGCAGAATGTAGCATTCATTTAAAAATTTAGAAACAAGATTCCAATTCACAAATAAAGTCCGCGATGGTGTTTAAAATCATTTAAACAGTCCGCGATGGTGTTTAAATGACTTTATACGGTCCGCGATGTTGTTTAAACGACTTTAAACAGTCCGCGATGGTGTTTAACGACTTTAAACGGTCCGCGATTGTGTTTAAAGTCATTTAAACGGTCCGCGATGGTGTTTAAATGACTTTAAAATTAAACGGTCCGTGATGGTTTTTAAATGACTTTAAAATTAAACTGTCCGCGATGGTGTTTAAACGTCTTTAAACAGTCCGCGATGGTGTTTAAACGACTTTAAACAGTCCGTGATCGTGTCTAAAGTATTTAAAATAGTCCGCGATGCTGAAAAGTATTAAATTATTCCGCGATTGTGTAAAAAGTAGATTTAAAAGTCCGCGACGGTCTGAAAAACACATTTTAAATTGTCCGCGCCAACCCGTCTTTGTCCGCGCTCGTCCGCGCCAACCCGACCAATTCCGCGACGTCCGCGCCAACCCGAAAGTTTGTCCGCGTTCGGCGCGGATCCGCGCCAACCCGTCGCACATTTATTTCTGTCCTAGCCTCAGAACACCAGCTATTTCATAGCCTCTCATTACAAGGTGTCAATGCTTAATTGGCCACATTCACATATTTTAAATCAGGGGGCGCATGAATCATGTGCTTCAGTAACGCCCTGAGCATGTAGTGAAGGGTAAATGGGGTGATGCATACTCTCCCC
>JAVBJR010001243.1:0-2616 GCA_031546965.1 Dysgonomonas sp. | reverse complement strand
TATGGGGACGGGCGTTATCATGCAAAAGGATGATTCCAACCGACAGCATTCCAGGGTGTTTTGACTTGATGGCGAGTCGCAGTTTGTGCAATGTGTCTGCATAGCGCTTCACATTGATTGTCGCTCCACGCTCTAGGAAGTAGACAAGCAGAGGGCCCCTGCAGTCGAAGAAGAGGCTCATCATGACCTTCCTGGAACTCGTATGGACAGCTTTATATCTCTTTGGCGGGGGAGTGTTTCCATTGTTGGCTTTGTTATCTGCTCTTCAGTTCAAAATGGTGGCACCACGTTTCGTCCCGTGACGATACGTGACAGAAACGCATATTCTTCCTCGTACCGCTCCAAATGATTCAGACTTGCAGCCATTGTTGATTTGTCCCTCCGTCAGCTGATGCGGAACACACTGCGTGCAAATTTCGCGAAACTTAAGCTGATCTTTGATAATGGCATGCACAGAGCCATGACTGATGCCGACCTCAACACGAATTTCTTTCTATGTGATTTGTTGGTTCTCTCGGATCAGACCATCAATTCTCACAATCATATCAGGCATGATGGCTCGATTGGCCTGCCCCGGGTGTGGATCGCCTTTCAGTGGTGTGCGCCTTTTCTGGAATCTCTTCTGCCAAACTTGCACACTTGTCAGGGACATGCAGTGTTCGCCTTACACTGCACACATGCGACAATGAATTTCCAGTGTTCCAGTACCCTCAGCCACCAAGAAACGAACAACACCACTCTGCTCTTCTTTGCTTGACTCCATTTCCAATGGTGGACAAACACACGTATCTACACACCTCCAGAACAATGAAGCAACTGTGTGGATCTGTGCATGTTCACTCCGTTTGTCTCCTACCCCACAGATGGCAATATCGATGTGTAACACCAGTGTTGCCAACATTTGCGAGGACCGTTTTATGGTGTTCGGTTTTCATTTGACTATCCCTCATATATAGCATACTTGATCTGGAGTCTATATATTCTAATTATGTATGGCTGTGGCTTATGACAGTGGTTTATTTGATTTAGAATAAAATTTAGTTTATTTTGTGGGTATATGAAAATAACGCGTTTTACAGGGTCACACTTTGAATTTTATGACATTGTATGATATCTGCAAGAGTGTGTGTTAATGTACATGCATTTATTTTGTAAATACTGTACAATTAGTCCGATTTTAGATGAATATGTCCTGTAAAGGTTTTTGCTTGTGAAATACTCAAATACCGTAGAATTTTGACATATGCAGTTTGGAAAACAGATGCATATTTTTAGCACAAATTGCTGTGCGCTGTACATGGTTTGTTTCGCCTTCTGGGGGCGAATTTTTCCAGAGTAAACACCATAAATATTGACAGGAAGCCGTACGAAACAGGCGCCATATTGGTTGCAAAATCAATCCGCCAGGTGGTGTTACGCATCGCGTTCTTGTTTGAGGTTGAACATGTGCTCATCATAAGCCATTGAATCGGACGTAACCTTTGTACCTTGCACCACCTATTACGTGGTTTGAAGTTTTGAACGTAATTAATATGCAGTTTAATTTGCATGCGATTTGTGAAAATTGTGGTCATATGACTTATGGGGCGGGGATAAAAAGCCATGCATTTTCTCGATTTGGTCATTTTGCTACCTGCTACCACCCATCTGAGATATCGATAATAGATCTTGCCATGGATAACTGCGTACCAGACATCATTGATTTTGTCTGCACTTGCTTAATTACATCCATAGGCATTGTGTTCAGGCCTATAGTTTTAACCAAGATGTTTTAACTAATAATTACTTCATGATGGTGAAGGTTTTTAGATACCATTATTTTTCTATATGCATGACATTAATTTATGTGAGTTTTCTGTTAGAATTTATTATGCATAAAGGGTGGGATTTATTCTATGCCAAACCCCGAAGGAACTGTCGCCATCCCTCCATGCAATTTTAGAATTAATTTAATGGGTTTTTAATACCCGAATTTGCAAGTAAACTGGGCAGTTTCATTGAAATAGCGTAACAGATCAAAGTGTTAGTGAAAATCTGGGAAACAAGGATATCGGGGGAGCAATCGTAAGTATTATCAAGAGTGGATGATAGGGGAGAGTATGCATCACACCATTTCCCCTTCACTACGTTACTGAAGCGCATGATTCATGTGCCCCCTGGTTTAAAATATGTGAATGTGGCCAATTAAGCATTGACACCTTGTAATGAGAGGCTATGAAACAGTTGGTGTTCTGAGGCTAGGACAGAAATAATACCAATGAGCTGTATTAGAAGGAGGAGAATTTGGATAGGCGTTTGCAAAGCACAGCTGTACCCTATAAGGTGTGACGTCACCACCCGCCAGCTAACTGAGGAACCGCCATTTTTAGGCGGCACATGATTGCATTCCAGTCAATATCCCCTCCACCTCACTATCCTAAACGGAGTTGGGCCGGTCCACTTCAGCGTGTCTATTGTTCTTCAATCTTGTCACCCCTTTCCAAGAAACGCTAATCCTGTAATTACTTGCATCAAATAAAAATTACAACTTTTTAAATACTCACAATTTAGAATCGCGAATGAGATATTCTAGTTGTGCGTAAAATTTTAATCATAATCGCATTTTGATTTTGTAAA
>JAVBJR010000953.1:0-4112 GCA_031546965.1 Dysgonomonas sp. | reverse complement strand
TTTGAGAAGTATGAATGCAGAACATGGCAGATCTCTACTGCTGAGTGTGTGTTGGTAATGAACTCAAGCAAAGGAACAAGAGGAATCTGGGTTTCCGGCAATGTTACTACCAAGGCATAATAAAACTGCCTTTTTGTATGTATTTCTTTTGGCAATTTAGTGCAGATGCTGCCTGTTGCATCTAAATGCAACACTAAGTTTTTGTTCAAGTTTAACAAACAGCGCAAGAACAGTATCTGGCGTTCTGTGTATAGCGATATTTATACAAAAGGGAAAATGCTCAATGATTGTATGTAGCCTTGAGTTATTTTCCCTTTGAGATGATTGAATGTCATCATTTCATTTTTTAATGATCAAATCAAAGATGACATAACTCTGTGCCTGCCATCTTTTGCCAGTACCTGTTTGGAAATACATTGTAACTAACTTGAATATATACGTAAATATACATGGTGTAAATGTAATGGTGTTACAAAATTTCAGGGTTTGTACAGGGTTAAGAGTAGATGCAGAATTGCCCATGAACCCATGTCCGGAAATGTACAAGTTCCTTGCTACAGACGCCTGTCGTGCCAGTGGAGGATCTGGTTGCACGCATACAGGCTGTGGCTCTACACAAAACACACATGCCACACCCTATGGAGAATGTGCACCGGAACATGTTTCGTAGATGCAATGCTTGCATTGCAGTTGCTGGACGCCACTTCCAGAACCTATTGTGAGCATGTACCACTTGTGATGGATTCCCTGGAAAACACCAAATTGCCAACTTCCAGGAGCAGTATCCTACACTTTGCCAGTCTGTAGCAAGGGGTCTGTACATTTCCGGACATGAGTTCCTTGGCAAATCTGCACCACACTTAACCCTGTTCAAACCCTGAAACTTTGCAACACCATTACAGGGCTCGAAATAAGCGGTATCGCATCGCAATTTGCTCCACAAATTTTCAAGTTCGCGATACAAAAATACACATTTATTGCTAATTGCTAATCAATTTGTATGTTGCGTAGACGTTATTACTGTGCAATTTTTTCCTGATATTTCGAGCCCTGCATTACAATTAAACCCTGTGTGGTATCTCATTGAACTGCACAAGCTCACTCCTTGCATCTCGGACAGGCAATCACTTACCAACGTCTGTGTAATTGCCTTTTTCCAATTTTTCCTTGGCAACGTCGTCTGCTCCATACCTTTGTCTACGGTATATTGATAGCTTCAAGATATCCAGATTTTGTTTGACTTCATCTCGGACAATTCCAGCTACAGTTCATTACACCACAGAAGGCACTCCAATCCACCTGACCTCCCCCTAATTAGGCGAGGCAACTGGAAAAGAAGGGGCTGCACAGTGCAGTGCCAATTGCATCACCACGTGTTTCCAAGTATTTTCAGACACAGGTGCAAGCAATTGACATTGCACTTCGCACCCCCGTCCTTTCCAGTTGGCTCGTCTAATTAGGGGGAGGTTAGGTGGATTGGAGTGCCTTCTTTGGTTTAAAGAACAGTAGGTTCCTTTCTGCTATCTTAGTTAAGTCATGCAGAAGAATTCCGCTGGCACTGCCATTTGTTAATGCCGATGTAATGTACGTGTACATACATATCAGTAAAGTCATTGCAAATATCTCACGTCACAACAAATCTTGCATCCTGTTTGTTTGGGACATATAACAACGTAAAGCGGTAGAACATCGGGCATGGATGCCTTGAACATTTTGCGATTGCAACTACATCCTTTTCAGGTGTTGTAGTATTAACACGGTTCGCTTGGAATGATAATATGCACCCTTTCATTTCAGGGGTGCAATATCTTCGAAAGGCACTGGACATACGATGGGTCCACACTCGTACTTTCATATGATGCTGGTATCCTTTCTTCCTGTTACCAGGCACTAATTTAGGCTTGAACTCCACTCATTCTTCCCAACGGAATATAATTTCAAATTTTTCATGAATGCTGATTGGACCATCCACATCTGAGCATTGCATGCAAATACGTACATGCATGTTCAAAATGTTTACTTACTTTGAACACAAAACAATTTGTGCAAACCTTACCTATGGCATCCATGTTTTCAACATGTTTGTACACTTGCAAAGAGTGCACTTCATCTTCCATGTTTTTGGCTTGTGGTCCGTCATATATTAATTAACATCTCAATGCCAGAAATGTCATGAATGGCATTACTATTTCCCATATCATCTTTATAGAGCATGGAATCTTGTGCAACAGCCTGGCAAGTTTTTGGCGTAGGTGTATATCTTGGCCTATAAGTGGGCATTCAAACTAGCCGTAACGCGTCAAAAATTGACAGAACATGTGCATTGCATAATTTGCTGTTTAATAAAAACTAACCTGTCCCACAATATTTTTTAGTTAAAAATTTGTGGGAATCGTTTTCCACTTGACCTTGCCCTTGCTCAGGTAACCTACACAAAACCAAACTTCAAGCGGGAGTGTTAGGAGTGTTGAGTCCGGACGGAAACTGGGTTGAGTGATGGAGGAGGACTTCGTTCACAGTAGGCCTGTTGTAGTTTCAATGTTTAACCGATTGCAGTGACAAATGAAAATGTTGGCAAATGATTCAGGAGGTAATTATGTCTAATCGTTTTTGGTGAAGGGTATCGCCAGCAGCCCTAATCCCCGATTATTGAAGTTTGAATTCAAATTGTGTATGACAAATAATAACGTATCCAACGACGTGGAAAAGACGAATATCTATTTTGTAAAAATTCCTGTATATACCACATTTTTTGTTTACATCTTGTGTGAATCTTTTACCAGCTTTCCTTGTTCCCTTCCATCAAGCATTTTGATTTTTACAGCGTCCGATCGTCGTACCCTGGACATTGCCACATACAGTTGACCATGGGCAAAAACAGGTTCAGGCAGATAAATGCCAATTTTTTCAAAAGTTTGTCCTTGAGATTTATTGATAGTCATTGCAAACGCCAGTTTGATTGGATATTGCCTTTGTTTCAAGACAAATGGAAGGTCTGTATCAGCTGCAGCCAAGTCCATTCGTGATAAAGACAGTCTGCTTTTGTGCAATAATCAAGTTTGGTTTCATGGTTTGTACAAATAAACGCGTTCCGTTGCAAAGACCACATTTCGGGTTTAAATTTCGCAGCAGCATAATTATACTCCTGACCTTTAAGTTCAACTTGTGGACGGCCATTCCAGATGGGGTTAACCCATTTAAGAATTTCACAGGGTAATTTTCCCTATCGTTGTCGTCACAACCGTCAATGGAATCATTGCTTAGGTACGTGACTTGATTGCCGTCCAATAAATGTAGAACTTTTTCATTGACTTCATCAACATGATTATTTTTGGGGCAAAGTATCGCAGTTTTACAGAAATGTGCAGTATCATTAGCACTTAGGCTTTCTCCAAAAATTTCTTGAACTAACGAATCTTGACAGATCATATTTTCTGGAATTTCTATAATGTCCTCAGGCAAACATTTGTCGTTCGTAAGTTCCCCGTTCCCGATCTTCAGCAGCCAATCACTGAATGCCGGAACATCGGATCGAACATTCTTTGTCAATGTCAATATTTTGAATTTGCCCCACAGGTTATTGAATTTGATACTGGCTTCGACAATAGCAGATGTGCTTGCATGGGATACAACAGGTAAGGTTGTTCTAAAATCTCCGCCAAGAAGGAGAACTTTACTGCCAAAGGGTTTATTGTTTTGCATGATCTCCTGAAGAAGTCTGTTAATGCATGCAATTGCGTTATTCGGAGCCATTGTGGCTTCATCCAAAATGAGCATTTTGGCTTTCCGAATAAGGTCGGCATCGAAAGAGTTCATTCTGATTGATGAGACGGATGTTTGTAATACAAAAACTGGTACTTTGAATTGAGAATGATAAGTTCTGCCGCCTTCAAGAAGATTAGCAGCGATGCCTGTTGAAGCTGTTGGCAATGCTATGTTTCCTTCTCCTCGTATGGTACTGAGGAGCAATTTGTATAAATATGTTTTTTCATTACCTCCTGGGCCATCAAGGAAAAAGCATCTGCTTTCCATGCTGTCATCTTTAGCTGCAATTATTATTTCGTCATATGCTGTTTTCTGTTGGGTATTCAACGTAGTTAGCAAGATTTTCG
>JAVBJR010001120.1:0-3254 GCA_031546965.1 Dysgonomonas sp. | reverse complement strand
AATGCAAGTATAGTTGGACATCTGGACAACAGTTGGCAATGCAACAATCGCACTACGTTGACGTTTTGTACCTCAAACCAAATTTTAACGAATAAAAGGGCGGAGCTACTAAATTGTGCTTAGATTGCTGATAACGTTTTTTTTCATTTTATAATTGAAATCTGACTTCACCAACATGTTTTTCACCATGTTTTTCACGTTTCATGAGATTTTTAGGGTATGTAAGGAAATGGTGGCAGTTCTCCTTTAAACGATATACAGGGTGTCCACAAAGTCAGGGCCCATTCAAATATCTGTGAAACGGTGAGTGTTACCACTTTCCCGCATTATTAAGTGAATAACAAAGCTTATGTGAGGATTTAAAAAATAATATCGCACATGACCTTTGACGGCACCTTCAAGGTTATCCGAAATCTAACTTCGGAACCGTTTTAAGGCCAGTTCACACAGGCGCGTCGTTACCGTGCGTTCTGTCGTGCGTCACTGCTGCGCGTTACGACGCACAGCAAGGATGCGCTTTCTGCTGCGCGTCACAGTGCTGCACATCACAGTGCTGCAGCAACTTTACAAACTTCTGCGCTTTTTGCGTAGCCCAAAGCATTTTACGATGCTTCAACTCAAGACGTGCGGCACAGCCGTCCGTCACGCCTGAAATACGTTCACAATTGACGCATCTCCTAACGGACGAAGTGACGCATTACGCACATACAACGCATGCGTTGACGCGCCTTTGTGAACTAGCCTTTAGTTAGGGCTATAGTTCCATTTTGGAACTTCACAAGGATCGTAGAATTAGTGTAATAAAGGATTTTTCATAATTTTTGAGGAACTCTATGACTTTGTTTTGATGTTATTGCAGCCTACGCATGCCTAATCGCATCCGGTGGGGCAGCCTCACTGCATGGCATGAAAGCGTGTCTGTACGTATTCAATTGGATGTTGAATGGTCAAAGGCATTCGGGAATGTGTCCCACCCACTGTACTGTACTGTATCTACACACGTTAGTTCCGCTTCACTGGCAATGTGCAAGTACTACGTAGAACATCATGTAGTTAGTGTACACACAATAAAGAAAACTCATGTTTACCCAGCGGGACAGTTGCCTTGTAGTCTTTTGGTGGTTTGACACCTATGCTTGCATGCCATGCAGTGAAGCTGCCCCACCGGATGCGATTAGGCATGCGTAGGCTGCAATAATATCAAAATAAAGTCACAGAGTTCCTCAAAAATTATGAAATATCCTTTATTACACTAATTCTATGATCCTTGTGAAGATCCAAAATGGAAATATAGCCCTAACTAAAACGGTTCCCAAGTTAGATTTCGGATAACCTTGAAGGTGACGTCAAAGGTCATGTGAAATCCTCACATAAGCCTTGTTATTCACTTAGTTATGTGGGAAAGTGGTAACACTCACCGTTTCACGGATATTTGAAGGGGCCCTGACTTTGTGGACACCCTGTATAATCCACATAAACCAAATAATCAGAGATATTGAACTGGGCTACTGTTTTTCGTATTTTTCTTATATGCGGCTCGGAATTGAACTGCTTAGTGTAATGGTTAAATCGGATCTCAAAGTATTCTTTCGCAATCGCTTTAATTAACAACAGGTAATGGTTCTCATTTGGTAATAAATATTCAATGAAACGGTCATTTAAGTGTTTAAATAAGTTTGCATTATAACACATTTTCATGACTTGCATAACACATACATCCATTAATTTTGAATCGGCGGACAACAGTTTTTATATCTTGAATGAAATCGAAATACTTTCTCGCAAAATTGACAAATTTTATTAAGGTCTTTGGGTGGATTTCTTAAGCCTCCGGAACTTTTAACTTCTATCATGGTGTATTTACAAGAGTTTGGGGACATGAATGCAGATGAACAATCTTCACAATGTAGTCTTCCTTCCAATTTTTGCACAATGTAGCCAGCTATGTAGGCCACTATGTCCCATGTCATGTCAGTGGTGCAGTGATATCCATTCACAAAAACGTAGTCATGATCTGCCATTTGAAGTATACCATGTGGAATGTCTTCATTGGGAACTGATTCTTCGGGGATATCAATCATTCGAAAGTGTGGAAGGCTTTGGTATACATGTGGAACCGACATTCAGAATTTTAATTTTGTCAAGTGGCAAACAATTGCCATTTCTTGACTATTCAAGCTCGCTGTGCATTAATATTCTGTAGGCTGTTGAAAATTGCTTACAAGTGGGGTTTATTATTGTGGCCTCCTGGATCGAACATAACAAAAGAGTCTTTCTAAGTCATCCTGGCTTATTTTGTACATAGGAAGGTACTTAAGCGGATAGGCACTCGAGGAATCTCCTACCAATGTATCATACAGCATGCATGTACTTTGTATGCATACAAGAAAACCTAAAAAGCCAGTCTTTCGTTGAGTCGCTAGCATTGGTTTCCAGCTACAATCCTTGAGATTTGGTAAGTGCCGAATGGCTTCTTTGAAGAATTGCTTTGTTTCCAAGATGTTCTTCACATTTAAACCACACTTGTCATATTTAGCAGAAATGCTCCTTGAGTTCAATATGTCAAACATCTTATTGAACAATTGTAAGCAACAAATATTTCCATTAGCTCCTTCAAATCCTTCCAGATTCTCCTGCATGCAATATACAAGGGAATCGGCAACAGAATTGCTGAAGGTCTGGACAGCAAGCTTTACTTTCATTTTATGCTGAGTATAATTGACGTTTGCGTTTGTTAATTTGTTTCCAAGGTGCAAGCTTTCGATGTTCTGTACTTCATTCAATCTTTCTATGTAGCACCACTCAATCGACTCATTCTCATCTGTCATACGCTTTTTATCGCCAAGGGTGTTACGAATGAGTTTCACATATGGCATAGATCGAGGAAGAAATGTACAGCATCTCCAGTAACAGGGTGTGGGAAGTGTGATTTCATGTTTTTACCGGTGAAATATTGCATCCCAGTTCGTTTGCCATAGATATATATTTGAAGCAGCACCATTGCATGTCAGTGACACAACTCTTACATTTGAATCATATAATACTGTTATGCACCGTTTGACAAACGAGCACAACTGCAGTCCACTTGCACCATGTATTAAAAAATATCCGACTTTAAACCGCTAATGATAGACAACTAATTCCAATGTGAAAGTTCAAGCCTACTGCGGAATTAGACTGAAAACAATTATGTCACATTTTTGAAAACGAAATCACACCTGCAAAGGAACATTGAAATACAGTATGTATGTGCA
>JAVBJR010000391.1:0-2822 GCA_031546965.1 Dysgonomonas sp. | reverse complement strand
TATTCCTAAATGAGTTTGTCAAAGATATGGAGGCAGATATGAAGTTAGCACTGCAGACACACAGTCCTGTGAATGGCGTTAAAGGATCTTCTCCTTTAATTAATTTGCCTGGTTTTGACATTGTGTGGGGTCTATCTACAGATACTATGCACGGTCTATTTCTGGGAGCATCACGTCAAATTACAGAGATTTGGCTGTCAATGGTTGGTCATGCAAGCTACATCGGATCACCAAGCAATCTACGGGTCTTTGATGCACAGATGGCTAGAATAAAAATACCACATATTTTCATCCGTTGTGCTAGATCATTATCTGTAAGAAAAATGTGGAAGGCTAATGAATGGATGCATTGGCTCTTATATTACAGTGTGCCATGTCTGTTGGGCATACTACCAAATGATTATTTACGTCATTGGTGTTTACTTGTGGTAGCAGGCTACCTCATATCGAAAGATGAAATTCAGTGGAGTGACATTAATAGAATCGATGAGTTACTGTGTGAATTTGTTATTCGGACACAAATATTGTATGGCGAAATGGCGATGATGTCCATCATCCATCAACTTCTACACTACGCCAAAAGTGTGAAGCTGCTGGGGCCTGCCTGGAGTCGGTCGGCTTTCGTTTTTGAAAGCAATAATGGCACACTGTTAAAATTGACTACAGCAGCTAAAGGCCTACCTATGCAAGTCATGAACCGCTATTTCTTCAAGAACAAGCTAAAGTACATATTCTCACAAACCAATGTTGTAAATATAAGTGAAAGAGTTTCAAATCTGCAGTCTTACGCTGATATGAAAAATGGCTTGGAAGTTCATGAGGGAGGTACTATATTATATCTACTTGGTTCAGTGCAGGCTGCCTTGAGCAGTGCAGAAGTAGATGTATTGAGTAGTGTTATCCCAGGTCTAATTAGAATTGAAACTGTGGAGCTGTTCAACAGAATGATAATAATTCACACTTCGAATTGCAAGTTAATGTATCATCCCTTACAGAAATATACTGCAGTTGTTTTGTTAAAAAACTGACGTTTTTCAAAACCTCCATGAAATTACACAAAACTACAGTTATGAGAACTACAGTTCCAGGGAACTGAACTTTCATGTATGGCACTTTTATTTACTGCAGTATTGAACACAGTAGTTATTTTAACTACAGTTGCAAGTAAGGCAGTTACGCACTGTAGTTCCTCAACCACATTTTTCCATACACATACTTTGCTTATACAAAGAAATGAGCACTTGCAAGGTGGCCAGAAATGTGGATATAGATAGATCGAGTTATGAAGAATTTGAAGTGTTTGAAATATTATAACCCATATCAATAGGGATTTGAAATTGGAATATAGCACAAATATGCACCTACAAATTGAAGGTACAAATAAAAACTGCACTTCAAGATCATCAACTGCAGTTACCTGAACTGCAGTAACCAACTGCAGTTCCAGTATTGAACTGCACCTGAAAACTGAATACCCAATTAAAAGCTGCACTTAAAAATCGTCGACTGCAGTTTAATACTGGAGTTAAAACATTCAAACTGCAGTTATTTTCCGAAAACTTACATTTTTTGCCAAATAACTGCAGTTTTTCATTAAAATACTGCAGTATATTTCTGTAAGGGATATTTCAAATTGGCACAAAAAATCAAGTTTGCTGTAGCGTAATTTATAAAATAACCACCATGTAATCCAGATTATATTGTTACTGGCATTCACAAACACAATGTCTGTAAAATGCACTGTAGTTATAACTTCTCTGCACTTTATTTTTCCAAACGAGTATGTTGCAGATCAGCAATTTAAATATTGCAAAATGTGCAGTATAATTGCGAACATTGTCATTTGGAATGAGGAATCAAAAATATAACGTTTTTCCAATAACTTATTATTGCCAAAAATTGACTTCATATTAATTTTATAACAAACATTTAGAGATCTGTGACTTTCCTTTTGAAAAGCAAAATCGCCTGAAAGTGGACTTCACTCTGCGCACTGTAAACACTTATGCACCAATGGACACCAAGGGCAGGTAGGGGGAGCTGGCCAGCTTTATAATCCCAGCAAAAGAATGAAGTATACGTGGTAGAGACATAATTAATTTCAACAGAAATTATTTTATTAATTTTCAAATTTTAGTCCTATTTGAAGTGCTTCCTATTCAAGGATCAAAATGTTGTCATGGTGTCCATATACAGTCAGATATTGCACTAGCCACTGTACAAAAATGATTTTTCGAGGCAAGAGGTGGGTATATTGTATTCAACTAATATGTGAAGGTGCGCCATCTTAAATTCGTGTTAGTGGATTGCCTATAATAACACTTATAACCTCCTTTACTTTCATTATTACTTTCTTTCTTCTTTTATTCTGTCTTCAATTATGCATTCATTGTCTGTTATCATTATTCATTGTTTATATATACAGGGTGTCCAGAAAGTCTGGTCAAATTGCTAATATCTTAAAATTGAGATGAAGAATTGTAAATATAATGACATTTCCATCTGTAATATCATGGGGGGACATCCATTTGTGACGATATTTTTGACCTTGGAACATTAGGTCAAGGTCATTCCGAATTTATCTTTGCCAGTTTAGAAGATAGGTGGGTTGTATAAATTAGAGATATTTGACCAGGGTTATTTCAAACACATTGGCGAAAACAGATTTGAAATCGACAAATGAACAGAGGAGTAATCACAACAAATAATTTGCCAAATATGCATGTTGAAAATGGTACAACACTGTAGTAGTGCTTCACTGCAGAGCATCTGTTGTCAACAGTGTAGTGCCAACTTGGGGGCAAATGCAAATTTGTTGTTGT
>JAVBJR010000792.1:0-5368 GCA_031546965.1 Dysgonomonas sp. | reverse complement strand
CAAAGCTAAAGCAGTCACCATCTTCAATACAACGACTAATTGCGTGGACTATTGGAATGGTCAGAAGTGGATTTCACTATGTCAAGGCACCAGCTCCTTCACGGGAGGTACCTGCGTTGATACCCCCGTTGGAGTAATCGGCGGCAGTGTTAACTGTGCTATTGTAGATCCTGACTGTAAAGCATTAGGATCTTACACGTTTTCACTAATCCAAGGATCAGAATATTCTAACCTCACCGTTTTGGATGCCGGAGCCGGTAAATTTGACCTGGTATTTAGCGAGAATAACTGGGCTACCGATCGTCAAGCTATCCTATTGGTAACCAGCCCTTGCGGCACAAGCAGTATATTTGTCTTCACACAAAAAGGAGACGGAGCCGATTGTGATGTAACCAGTGTACCCAATATCAAAGCAGTCAACACTACCAGCCTGTGTGCCGGTGGAGCAGTCTACTTGTATGTGGAAGGCTACCCGACTGATAGAACATTTATCTGGACATTGAACGGTCAGGTAATAGGCGGGGGCAATAAGCAAACCGTTACCCGTCCCGGTAAATATATTGTTTATGGCGAAAAACTGGGTTGTACCAACAAAAGCGAGGTCACAGTTTCTTATTCACCCACTTTTGCCCCCGATCCTGTGAGCGTTATTGTTCTGGGAAACAACGGTATGGCATGCGGAGCGAATGGAACGGTTAAGTTGGTGAGCAGCACCCCGGCTGCAGGTACTGTAGTATGGTACAAGGACGGTCAGAGAACCGGCTTGACAGGAACTCAAATCGATGCCAACAAAGGCTACTGGCAAGCAGTAGTAGAAAATGGCGGATGCAGCTCTACCATAAGCGAAGGAGTTACCGTATTTGAGAACCTCGACGGCGGCTCTGTTCCTCAACCTGAAATGCTAATCAACGGAGTACCCAGCGGTTGGTCATTCTGCAAGGGTGGATCAGTTTTCCTAGAAATAGCCGGTACTCCCACCGCCGGTATTACCTATACCTGGTATGCCGACAATACGGTGATAGGCACCGGATCGGGCATTTATTATAAAATACCGGATTCAGAGAAAATAGTTATCCGTCTTCGTGCCACCGGTGTAGGTTGTGCCAAAGAGGCTCTTGCAGTAGCCCCTATCACCACCGGAACAATCCCTCCGGTACCATTTATAAGCTGTAACACCCCCGGTAAAGTACTTTGCGGCGGCGAGGCTATATTAACCGCTTCGGCAAACGGAGCAAGCGAATACCGTTGGTTTAAAGACGGCGTTGAAATTCCCGGAAAAACCACAGCTTCGCTTACCATCAATGCCACAGGCAGCTATACAGCTACCGCTATTTCGGCAGGCTGTATGAGTATCCAGTCGGGAGCTATTGTGATCGGCACATCCGACTATGCAACCATTTCGTGGGTAAGCAAGCCCACCGAAAATTTGTTGTTAAGCACCAAAAAGACCTATTCAGTAAGTTTGGATTTTCCTCAAAATGCGACTTATACTTGGGCAGTAGACAGCCCTAGCGGAACTGCCGTTATCACTAACGGACAAGGCACAGCCTCGGTTATACTTCAGTTATCGTCTGTAGCCGAATTTATAACATTAACCTGTACGGCAACCAATGCCTGCGGAAGTGTAATAGAAAGTCCCATTTCGATTCCATTAGAAGTAAAAGTCGGTTGTGCGAATGCTTCAATCAAAAATCCTACTGCTGCTACCAGCGTTAATGTGAAAGAAAATAAAAAAACCACACTAAGCGTAATAGCCACAGGTAACCCGTCGTTAACTTACCAGTGGTACAAAGGATTGGTTTCTCAAGGTGCAGCAGGTACGGCTATTCCCGGAGCCACTGGCGGATCTTATGAGTACACCGCAGATGAAGGTCAAGGTACGAAACTGTTTTATTGTATAGTTACGGTAGGAGGCGGTTGTCAACCCGCTACTTCTCCTCAGTTTACAGTGAATGTAACGGTTGACCCTGCTACAGTAGACAAAGGCACCGGAAGCATTTCGGGACTGTCTTGTTTCGATATCGCTAGCGATGCAAATGATGATAAGAATTCTTGTGGAGCAAAAAGCCAGCGAGTACTTCGCAAAGCAGATTTTTCGAATCGTACATCTCAAGACAAGGGAGCTGTAGCCCCATACAGCGGAGTGCAAGTATATACCTTTACACCTGTCGGAACAGTAAGTGATGTTCATTTTGATTATGTAGATAATTCGGGTAAAGTAGTAGAAAGCATTACTCCTCAAGCCGATTACACCGGTAATAATATATCGAGCCCTTGTAAGGTGACTGTTGCCTATAAGACATCTCTTAATGAAGACCTTGTAGGTTTAACTACAGCCAATGCTCTTAAAGTAACACTCTATGCTGTTTACAACAACGGGCCTACTAAAAATGGAGCTGTTGTAGCTGTGAATATGACAGCCAGTTTCCAAGATTGTGCATGTTGCGGATCGAACGGTGCAGCCGGTCAGATTCTTGTAGGAGCAAACACTTACCTGACTCATTTGTATGGAGAGAAATGTTGGATGGTAAGCAATTCCAAAGAAGGAACTCCTTCAGCGAAAACATACTCAGGACAAACAGAAGGTAAAAATGGTTATTATTACACACAGGCAAAAGCACAGACAGCTTGTCCTCAAGGATGGCATTTGCCGAGCTGTGATGAAATGACCGACCTGGTTAGCCAAGTAACAGCCAACAAATCGGTTTCGGGCAAATGGTGGAACGAAGCTGCATCAAATGCGTTTGCAGGTCTTCTTTATTGTCCTGAAAATCCCGGTTGTGGAACTCCGTATTCAAACTTTGGTAGAGTTGGCTATTGGTGGTCGTCAACATTTCAGTGTGTTGTGGCGAGTTCCAGCAACTTGGCAAAAGAAACACAAGATGTCAGGTTCGGTTATAGTGTGCGTTGCGTACAAGATAATTAAAAGACTTCGAAGAACGTATACATAATATACCCTCTTCCCCTTAAAAAGTAAAACCACCCGTCGGAGATTTGTTTTTCCGGCGGGAACCAAAGAAGTTGACCGGTTGTCTATAGACAACCAGTCAACTTTAAGACAAAGGCGATCGACAAAAGAATATAAAAATGAAGAAGCAACTATTATTAAGTGTATTGGCAAGCATGTGTAGTATAAGCATTTGGAGCCAAAGCATCCAAATAGATTTTAAACAATTTGCAGGTCAGGAGTATACCTTGCTGTTGTATCAAGGCGAAAAAAGCGATACCATCGTTGTCGGAAAACTCGATTCCGAAGGCAGAACCACACTCACCCTTCCCCCCCGGTACAAAGACTATGTAGGCATAGTCGGCTTTGGGCTTACTCAAGGCGGCGGTCTCGATCTGGTCGTCAACAAAGAAAACTTCACCGTGCAGTGCAGCGAAGCCCAGCCCAATGAAAACAACATTCATTATATAGGATCTCCCGAAAACGAATATCTGCTAAGCCATTACAAAACGCAGCAGAAAATACTCAATCAGGCGCGCATCGCCGGCGATATCTTTCAAACCTACGAAGAAAGTGACCCCCTTTATCAAAAATTCAAGAATGAACAACCAAGCCTGGAGAGCCAATTCAATACCCTCCAAGCCGAAACCGCTCGAAGCCCGCTGTATGCTGCCCGTTTCATTGAATTCAACAATTTTGTAAGAGGAGTAGGCAGCAACCTGCATCAGACCCCCGAAGAAAAGATGTACGACCTAAAGAGTATTGTACGTACCCAATTGGATATAGATGCCCTTTACACCAGCGGCTTGTGGAGTAATGTATTAGGCAGTTGGTATTCCATCCACAAAAACGGCATAAAAAATGACAGCATCCTCTTGGATGATGCCAAACACATAGCCGGTCGTATCCAAAGCAACAAAGTCTATACCACCTTTTCCGAAGGACTAATCAGTATGTTCGAATCGAACGGACAGAACGATGTAGAAGAACAATTTGCTAACTATTTGATGACCGACGGACGGCTGGATCAACCCACGGGCAAGCTAAAATCGTTGATGACCCTCTTAAAACTCACCAAAGGCAGTAAAGCCCCCGCTTTGTCACAAGTCAAATTACCCGGCAGCAACACCCTGCTTGTTTTCTATGAATCAGGCTGCGGACCCTGCGAAAATGAGTTAGAAACCCTCAAAGGCAATTACAAACTACTCCAAGACAAAGGTTACACCATAATCACCATCTCTGCCGATGTAGATGCCCAAGTCTATAAAAATACCTCGACAAGCTTTCCGTGGTCTGACAAGTACTGCGATTTGAAAGGTCACGACAGCCCCGATTTCCAAAACTACGGAGTAATAGGCACCCCCACCATGTATCTGATAGACAAATCGGGCATTATCCAAGGACGCTACGCCCGATTGTTAGATACCGGATTGATCAGTAACTGAAGGCATATAACCACAGCAAATAACAAAGGGCTATTTTCACCACCATTAAATAGCCCTTAAAGTACAAAAAAACAAAAAACACCAATTATCTTATTGAAATATAAAAAACTATACCTATCTTTGCCCTGTAAAATAACTCTTTACACTCAAATGACAATACAATTAACAAACATATCAGTCAATAATGCCCTAAACTTTAAAATTTTTGGTTTGTCTATGTGTGTTGATATATTAGAGAGAGAGAGAGAGAGAGAGAGAGAGAGAGAGAGAGAGAGAGAGAGCTAACTAGTACCCTATCGGACGTACTTAAAAATATTTTAGGCGGGATTTTCCGTCTTTTTTTGTTATTGTGTCATTTCGACACAATAGATTTCCTCCATAAATCAAACAACTATCTAAATTTTGACCCCCAAGAAAATCGTGCAGCAAATTTTTGTTGTCGTTGTAATGCTGTACCATTAATTCACGCAAATTCGGTCAAATTTTATCAGCAGTGGCATGCAGCGATTGCAAGCCACTGCTTTCTTCGTAACCCCCCATACCAGTGTGTCTTAAAAATATACAATCACCAATTAACTAATAATAAACAGAAAATTTTAATTACATTATGAAAAAAGTTTTAATAACATCAGTTATTTTATTTTTGTTAAGCGGGTCAATCGCCCACTCACAAGTAGGGATTAGCACCGAAAATCCGGCTGCCACCTTAGATGTAACCGCCACCAAAACCGACAACAGTACCGCCGAAGGTATTATCGCCCCTCGTTTGACCCGTGCTCAATTAATCGGTAAAGATGCCAAATACACAGCAGCCCAATCCGGAGCCATCATTTATGTAACCGACCTGTCGGGCAGCCTTACCACAAAAACAACCAATGTCACCAAAACGGGTTATTATTATTTTGACGGTACTCTTTTGGTGTGGCAACCTATCGGTGCAGGCGATAACCTCGGTAATCACACCGCTACAACAGAC
>JAVBJR010000893.1:0-3253 GCA_031546965.1 Dysgonomonas sp. | reverse complement strand
TATGTGGCCCGTAATCCAAACCTGGATTAGGACGCATTTGGCTTACGTGCACCGTAATCCAAGTTGGCTTGACACACTAAAAACCCGGATCACAAGGCAAAATTTGCTGGAATAATTTCTTTACAAACGGCGCCCCATACGTTAGAGAGCTGTGTTTATGCTGTTTTCAGTCAGCAGTCGGTTCACATCATGTTATGGACGAAAGAGCATCGTGCGTTTGCTGTTGAAGAATTCATTCAAAATGGCGGTTCGCCGATAACGACGCAGCGGGCTTTTCGCATTCGCTTCGGCATTCGTCGACGTGATCCCATTCCCGACAAAAAAACGATTAAAAATTGGGTGTCAAACTTCAGAGCAACGGGTTCTGCATTAAAGAGGAAATCTACTGGCCGTCCACGGACTGCAACAGGACCAGAAAATGTAGCCGCTGTCAGAGCTTTGATTGAGCAGTCTCCGCAGCTTTCTGCACGGAAAAAAGCGGCTGCCCTGCAGTTATCTGATCGAAGTTTTCGAAGAATTCTGCACAGAGATCGGCACATCTACAAAATGATGAGGTCTGCTCAGTTCCAAGTTGGAGGCCCGGAAAAAATCACTGTTGGTCAAATGAACATTCCATCAATAAAGAACGATGAAGTTCTTATCAAAGTATTTGCATCTGCAATTAACAGAGCTGACACTTTACAAGTTAGCAGATTGATGATTATGTAATTTTATTTATATTATCCAGTAATTTATATATTTCTGAATATATGAATTTTATAGAGGAAGGGGAAATACCCGGTTCCTAAAGGGAACAGTCAAATTTTGGGTTTGGAAGCAGCAGGAACCGTTGAGTCCATCGGAGAGAATTGCGGAAAATGGAAAGTTGGAGAAAAAGTAATGGCCCTGCTTGGAGGAGGAGGTGCCTGGAAAAATGTTGATTGAAAATAAACGAAGTTAAATTTATGCTTGAAATTATGTTACCATTACAGGGAATGCTGAATTTGTTGCCGTTCACCAGGACCATGTTATGACCATACCCGAAGGCATGTCGTATAATGAAGCGGCATCCATCCCCGAAGTGTGGTTGACTGCATTTCAACTCTTGCATCTCATAGGTATATAATGTTGCAGTTCCAAATAATTGTTAAAGTATACTAATTAATATTGATTTCTTTATGCATGCTTATAGGAAAAGTTAAAAAAGGCGACACCGTGCTCGTTCACGCTGCTGCGAGCGGAGTTGGTCTCGCCGCAATACAACTGGCAACGTTTGCCGGTGCTAAAGTTTTTGCAACAGCCGGTAGTAGCCAAAAGTTAGATGCAGCATCAGCTGTTGGAGCTTCTGCAGGGTTCAACTACAAAACAGAAGATTTTTCTAAATGTATCCTCAAGCTGACGGAAGGTTTAACCTGGTTTTGTAACTTGTTTCCTTCACAAAATTTCAAGTGTAACCGAAATTTCAAGTGTAACTAGTAGTCATAAATTGTTTTGTATATTAGGGAAAGGTGTTGATATTATATTGGATTGTGTTGGAGGCAGCTTTTGGGAGAAAAACTCGAATGTGATTGCTGTTGATGGACGGTGGGTTCTGTACGGGACGCTAGGAGGACCGAAAGTGAACGGAGATCTCTTCGGAAGACTCTTGAGGAAAAGGGTTCGCTTAGAAGCGTCCACGTTGAGATCCAGATCGGATGAGGTGTGACAGTAGTTGTATGTTAATTGGTTAATTGCACAATATAACATGTAATAAATTGGTTTAAACCAATTTGGGGATATTACAGTACAAGTCCGCGCTAGTGAAAGCTTTCTCGGAGCACGCGTTGGGCGGTTTCGCAACCGGTACCTTTAAGACAGTGATCGATTCTGAGTTTCCTCTTGAAGAATTAGCAGAAGCCCACAAATACATGGAGGGAAACCTGAACGTTGGCAAGATTGTCATCTGCATTCGCGGCGAGGATGATTCGAAAGAAGAATTGGAAGCGTGATTCGGTTGCTGATATAAATGAACCTTTAAAATGTATGAAAGGACTTTTGTTACTTCTCGTGTCAATAAATGTACATTATTAACCATTTTAAAATTGGTATGTACAGTGAAACTTGTGTATGTTGACCACTCGCTGTTCCAAAAAACTCCGGTCAACTTTAACAGGTGGTCTACACATTTCAACATGCTTGAGCAATTTTATTTTCCCCTATGTAAATCCTATGGGACTGTTCTGTTTAAAATTGCGCCCTCTGTCGGCAGTTGTTGAATCTGGTTCTATTAAAACTTCCCAAAGATGGCGCTAACATTCAGTCTGTTATCGCGGTTCTCTTCAAGGTTGTGTTGGTCGAAGTTCAACGGTAGATTGCTGATTTCCCGTAAATTAACTCAAGAAATAGGTGACCGTGTGTTCATAGAATATTGTGCAATGGTTTGGAGTACCTATTAACGCAATTTAGTTAATTTTTCAGGGAGGAAAATGATGAGGTCTGCGCAATACGAAGTTGGAGGCCCGGAAAAAATCACTGTTGGTCAAGTGAACATTCCATCCATAAGGAACAATGAAATTCTTATCAAAGTATTTGCATCTGCAATTAACAGAGCGGACACTTTACAAGTTAGCAGTGTGATGCTTACGAGGATGCTTATATATCTTTATCTAGCTCTGCATCCAAAATATTGACCTGTAATTTATATATTTCTGAATATTTTAATTGTAGAGGATGGGGAAATATCCTGTTCCTAAAGGGAGCAGTGAAATTTTGGGTTTGGAAGCCGCAGGAACCGTTGAGTCCGTTGGAGATAATTGCGGAAAATGGAAAGTTGGAGAACAAGTAATGGCCCTGCTTGGAGGAGGAGGTGCCTGGAAAATATTGCTTTACAATGAAGTTAAATTTGTGTTTTAATTTATGTTATCATTGCAGGGAATGCTGAATTTGTTGCCGTTCACCAGGAACATGTCATGCCCATACCGCAAGGCTTATCTTATATTCAAGCAGCATCCATCCCCGAAGTGTGGTTGACAGCGTTTCAACTCTTGCATCTCGTAGGTACGTAATGTTGTAGTTCCAATACCAATTAATATTGATTTCTTTATGCATGCTAATAGGAAAAGTTCAAAAAGGCGACACCGTGCTCGTTCACGCTGCCGCGAGCGGAGTTGGTCTCGCCGCAATACAACTGGCAACATTTGCCGGTGCTAAAGTTTTTGCAACAGCCGGTAGTAGCCAAAAGTTGGATGCAGCAACAGCTGTTGGAGCTTCTGCCGGGTTCAACTACAAAACAGAT
>JAVBJR010001090.1:0-2600 GCA_031546965.1 Dysgonomonas sp. | reverse complement strand
CTTTGCACATATCATTCAATTCATAAGTTTGTTTGTTTTCAATAAAACATTTTGCACTTTGATTCATGGACTTCATTTTATGGTAGTTATTTGTCAATTGCAATACGAGCTTAATGATCATGCCTAATTTGCATTATGTCTGATAATTTGTAAACTATATTACCGTAAATTTTCTTATAGAAGCCCGGGCTTCGACCAGGCTTCTATACAAAGCAATTAATAAAATATAATGGCGCTTTCACAAGCGGCGTTTGAGCGGGTTCCCAGAGAACCGGTTTTTAATTGTTGTCTGGCCACAATTACCCGGGTTCAATAGGAAACCGGGCTTTAATTTAAGACCGGCTTCTATTAGAAAATTTACGGTAAATGCACTTTCATTGTTTACGTTTTTATACGTTTTATACATTTTATACATTTCAGTTTCGTATGGAATTGGATACATCCGTTGATGACAAACATGTATTCCTTTGATACCTAAAAACACAATTTGGCCTTTTTCTAAGTTTGATTTCGTAAGTGTATGTTAATTAACTAAATAACGTTCACCAAGAACTGAATTCAAAATTCCCTATATGTGACGTCATCAGGAAGTTGGTGGAGCTACGTAGCCTCAGTGCAAGGTCCTTAATTTGAAATTCGCGCCACAGGAAGTGGGAGGGGCTAATAACATTCAGATATGACTGAATTCATTAAAAATTCGAATTTACCGCCCTATGACATCATTGCTGAGTGGGTGGGGCCAAAATAGCTTCAGATTATACTTAAAATACCTCGTGCCGTAATGAATTCCAAGAAATAGGGTGCATGGCCTATGAGGCATGGCCTCGCTCCTGATTGGTTACCGAAAATAGGTCCAGGGGCGGAGCCTGCATCTGATTGGTCGGCGGCATCCTTTGAACGGTGTAGGGCCCTGCCATACTACTTCTACGCGTATTTTGCTACAAACTGTATTACCGCAAAACAGCTATGTATTAGAAGCACTTAGGAGATTGTAATTGCAAGATGTCAGTCAAAATCGTCACTTTAGTGTGGGTTGGTGCTGCAGTGAATCGTTCGATGTTCTCAATGTTGGCAGTAGACAAACAAAACCCATCCTTCACGATGATTCCTTATGCAACTAATGAGAGCCGGCCAATATACATTGTTTGTAATCTGTGTCATCTTATCAAGACTACACGGAACAGTCTTTCAAGCAGTCTGCTGCCAGGTGCAGGGCGCAAACTCCAATGCCTGCTCTGGAAAAACAAACAGTGCATGATGTGGGAGGACATAATTAAAACGTCTAAGTAAGACCTTGGAAACCACCCACGTATTTTGCATAAGGTTACCGAAAACCACATTTACATGACTTCATATGGTCAAATGCATGTGAAGTATGCAGTGCAAATTTTGAGCGAATCGTTGGCTGTGGCATTGCACATACCAGCGACAATTACTCCTGGATGATTGTTAAAGGACACTCACCTGAAATGTGCAAATCAATTTCAAGTGCACATTCAGATGATTGCATGTTGACATCTGAATCACTTGAATTGCGCATAAAATGTGCACATGTCAAGCACTTGTTGATGAGCAAACACAACAAAGATCTTCAAAGACAACTTGCAAAGAAAATGGCTGCAGAAAGCATTCTTATTGATGACAATACACATGAGTCTTTAATGCAAGTATTGAATATCAATACGATTGAGAATGAATTTGTGAAACTGTTTTGGGGAGAGCAACAGAAAACTTTCACTTTGAATCTTCATGGAATGAGATGGCAGGAAAATCAGAAATTCTCTGTCATTTGACAAGACGAAATGCAAATAAAAGATCTTGTGTTTGACAAGTGTGGTGAATGAATTGTAGGATCTATTGACAGCAAAAACTGGACTTTCGATGGGGTGAGAGCCACATCTGTCATTAAGTTGAAAAACTTCTTTTTACAAATGTTTTAATAATTTTTTACAGGAAGATGTCTCAAACAGTATTGCAAACCACGTTCTCGTTTTCTACATTGTTGGTGTCAGCTCACACGTCATATCATCTGAGATACTTTGCAACCAAAGGGCCAGCGATAAAGCAGGATGCAACCTCTCATTTTACAAAGTACATGGAAATAACCCAGTATCTGGCATTTGTCCTAGCTGACTCCAATAGATAAGTAGATAAACGCTAGGTGGCGCTGCTATGCCGGCATTTTGCCACCTAGTGGTTGAGTTGGAAAACTCGAATTGTTGTAACTACGGGTGAGTTTCAAAGATTTAAATTGAATACCTAATAATCCCGAAAACATTTTTAACCATTGTGTATTAATTACTTATTATCAAGAGTTATTATTATATTGTAATTAATGTTTTACGTCATTTCGAACGAATTTCAGCGACGAAAAATAACATAAGAAAAGAAAAAAACAAGAATTGCATGTGATCGATTGGGAAATTAATTCATTTTTGCTAGATCGTGTCCCTAAAATTTGTTTGAAATGACGGAAAAATGTAATTACAGTACGATACTTGACACACAATCGTTTTAAAATGTTTTCAGAATTATTAAGTATTTGAAACCAATTAAAAAACGCCGGTCCGTCTATCCACCATCCGCTTTGCCCGGCTTTT
>JAVBJR010000871.1:0-10631 GCA_031546965.1 Dysgonomonas sp. | reverse complement strand
GGCATGTCGACCGATGATGCAGCCTGAAAGTGCGATATGTGAAACGGCGTGGAATGGACGTGGTGAACCCAACCCGACCGTAAAGAATGCCATCGTAATGTGCGGCGATAGGCAAGCGCGCTCCCTCTCCGCCGGCCTTGTCTGTATTCCCAGAGGCCTGGGCGGAGAAAAAGACGGGAGCCCGAAGCTTCTACGCGAAGCTACCTGGTTGATCCTGCCAGTAGTCATATGCTCATTTCAAAGATTAAGCCATGCACGTCTCTCAGGCATGCATATACATTGTGGATACTCTATATAAAAACTGCTGATGTTCATCGTTTAGCACAAGGGGACCACCTTCTGTGAAAGCACGGAAAGCTTATCATGAGTGCCCATGAGCTCGCATGTTTTGCCTTTAGTGATTTTTTTAAACGAAGACAATCCTTTTTTGGCGGCAGAAGAAAAGTTAGGTTTTAGAGTGCTCATTCTTGATTTTAATATGTAGCTTGAGTGAGGAGAGAGAGGTGGGATACATGCTCGATTTAATAGCACAGTGACTTTTTTAAAGGAAAGAATAAAAACCACCCGCTGTGGTTCGAATTGAATTGCCAAGAACGTATCAAAAGCGAAGAGGGAAATTTTGTCCCCTTCAATGGTTCCTATTCATTCTTGCAGTTCTTGTTGGCGTTAACTCGCTTGGCTTGTAAATGAAGTTTCTTCTCGTTTTCCGCAACCATGTATAGCACTTGGGTTCATCTCTTTGATGGCGTTTTAATAACATCGATGACGTCGATGCAAGAGCTGATTGATTGCCCAAACTTAATTGGTATTTTTTGTCGCTCTTATGTTAGAAGAAGAGGAGGAACAAGAAGATGTGGATGGATGCAACATGGAACCCATGTGTCCTTTCCCATGTACTTGCACCGATGGTATAGTTGATTGTCGTGACAAAGGACTCACCAAAATCCCTGACAACATCCCGGAAGGAACCACCGAACTGTAAGTAATATCAGTAATATCACCAATTTATCTTTGCAAGTATCTCACCTAAAATTAAGACTCTAACTTCAGTGTGCTTGTGTACAGTATTTCATATATGGACACTGTATTCATTAATTACTTTGATCATTAGAGTCAAGATGGAAATTTTAGGGGATTTCGTTATGCATATTTGTGTCAAATAAGTTATATATAGAAACACCTGACATATTAAAACTTAATTTGCGACACTTCAAAACAGAATAATAATTTTCTGAATATGTATTTGTTGCATACAAATAATTCTTGGTGTTAAAACTATTTTAGACCGTTCCATAGGTTTGGAAGTTTTCTTTGATATAAAATAAAACATTTCCAGAAAACCAAATAAGAAACTATACTTTCACACCCACTTTTTATCGGTTATAGAGGGAGAAAGAAAGTACAGTGTAGCTGGAAGCAAATTGGAAAGTGATGGTAAACTTTTCAAAACATTACTTACGATTTACACAGACGTTTGTCAACATTTTTCATTGGATATATCTGCAGTATAGCTACCCTGCATCGTCTGATAGATACTTCAATGCTCAAATGATCCCAAAAGAATGTCTAAATTGATTTAGAAAATCGTGAGTTATGGCACAGTTTCTGTTGGAAAAAGTGTTGATGATTTACGCTTTTCATGAAAAAGCAAAAGGTATAGGGAGGGAATTTACAAGTAGGCTATACCTTCCAGAAAAGTTTACCCACGTCTAGATTTTTACTACGACTTTTTTCCACTAAGCTCGTAATTCTCTCGTCGAAATTGCATCTTGTCACACACTTTGTAGATATATATTTCATGTCATATCTTACAAAATGCGCTCGAATGTCTCCAAGTGGCCAAACACGCGTTTACACTCGCAATCAGACAACGTCTTTGTCATTTTTGCCAGCTCAGGTAAAAATGAACAATGAGAATGCTGGGAAAATATTTAAATCGAAAAGAAGATGGACTTGTCTCTTCTTGTTAGTCCATGATTGATCGATGAGTGTAATTTTTGTCTGTCGTCAAAGTACATTACATGTATAGCATGAGAGTGGATATCCGGTGTATCCAGACGTATTTCAAATTCCTGTCATTAGTTTTCTTTAAAAAATAAATAAACGCACTTGGAGCATTTCTCCTTTAAAATTCTCTCCAGTAAATATTTTATAACTTAAGAGCTAGCAGTATATGGACCATTTGATTATTTGGAAAAATTCAATCCACTAATTCATGCAGCTATATATGTATAGCTGTACTTAACATTTGCTACGCAGAGATATTTATTAGTCTGAAATTTTTATTATTTGAAATACTCTGTTTTATAAATTAGGAAAAGTCCAAACAAAAATATATTCTTGGGGAAAAGATGCCACATAAAAGACGCATCTTGTTAGAAGCCTCACTATTTGTGTGCGTTATTGAAGATTTAGGTACTTCTGTGGGTATGAATTTACTAAGTTATGTAGTTTTAAAAACGTGGCATTTATTTCTGCAGTACAATTTGCTATAAGGATTTGCAAACATTGAACACATTCTTCCCTACCTGGAATAATTTATTAGTAGTAGTATAGGAGAGAGCGGGGCGAAATGGTACACGGGGCAGAACGGAACAGGCTACCTAGAATAAAACTAGATTTCCAATAATCGCGAAAATTCCACAGATTCAAGCAACTAACATGGCGAACAGACTGTGTAAGCTTTATGAACGTAGCTTGAATACTCTCCGAGTTGCATCCAGAAACGTGTTTTTCGCATGCAAAAGTAATTCCTGACGGCGTCACTTCGAACGTAAATTTCATGGAACGAACGCTTAATTTGAATAAACCGTTATATTCATAAGAAGTACTAACCTCTAAGCTACAATTTAAGCCCAAGTTTGTGTTCCTATCCTTCCTGGAACTGTTTTTATTGGCTTCGACGTGAAAAACGACGCTGCATGGCAAAACGGAACGCTACCCGATTACAATGTAGTTGGGAGCGGTTTTAACGTCAAAACCGCACCCAAGCCGTACCTTATAACGTTCACGAGCGGCATATTTTCGCGAATATTTGGAGATTCGCGTTTCCGATTCACGGATTATTACATCTAGTAAGTAAAATATGTTCATTACTATGATCTTTAATTGCGTTTTCGCAACAATTATGAGATTTTAATCGTTTTAGGTAAATTTTTTGGCATACGGACAATTCGCCCCTCACAATACGCCCCCGGCAAATGACCCCCTGCATCAGACCCCGGTGTCAGTTGGCCCCCTTTCAATTCGCCCCTGCACAAATGGGGCCTGGCAATTCGCCCCCTAGCAATCCGCCCCATAGCAATTCGCCCCCAGCAATTCACCCCCATACAATTCGCCCCCCCACCAGAATAAAACTAATTTTGTTAAATACATATTAGTAAAATCAATACTTTTCAATTGTAGAATATGGTGCTTTCACTAGTGGAGTTTGAGCCATTTCCCAATACAAGGGGGCTTGTATTGAAAACCGGCTTTTAATCACTGTCGGGCCTCAATTACGTGGCTTTAATTGAAAACCGGACTTCAATTAGAGACCAGCTTTTGTTAGAAAATATACTGTATATACTTAACTTATGTTATTACACAAAAAATATGAAGACTAGAATTGCAAGCAGCAAAATTCTCAGGTGTATTCAATTCGTGCTATTCCTTAGAGGTTCCCTCCCATTATCACCATGTGTGAGGCCACTACTCCCCGGTGCCGCGGAAAACACGTCAGGAATAGGTTCAGGCAAGAATAAATTCGTGCAGGAATAAGTTCGGAGAATTTAGATGGTATGCCACATTTCATGAAATTGTTGAGCACAGCGGATTTCCACACCTTGCTACGCCAATTGCCAACTACTTCGAGGACAACTACATTGGGCGACTTGGCAGAAGGCTAAGGCGATCAGCACTATTCCCTGTGGAATCTTGGAATGTTTTTCATCGCACAATTAACAATCAACATCGTACAAATAATAACATTGAAGGCTGGCATCGGGGATTTCAAGCGACGTGTGGAACCCTTTTTCCAAATATATACCGGTTTATAAATGCTCTTCGTCAGCAGCAACATTTGCACAATTATGAAATTGCACAAATGTTGGCTGGTCAGCCGCCACCTCAACGAAACTGCCGCTATGCAAGGATTTCTGATAGAGCACGCCGCATTGCTCTTGAGTATGAAAATCGCAACCACATTGAATATTTACAAAGTGTTTCCCATTTGTTTTAATTTTAGCCTTGAAAATAAAATCTATTATCTAGGAATATGATGGACTGATTTTGGGAGGGGGTGACGAATTACGTTGGGCAAATTGCTGGGGTGTAATTTCGGGGACAAATTGTCAGGGACCATCAAAATACTTTTAGACTCGTTTAATTTTAATGTTCATGCAATAACCTTTTTCTATTCTGGTGGGACGGGGGCGAATTGCTAAGGGGCGAATTGCTAGGGGGCGAATTGCCAGGCACCATTTGTGGGGGGCGAATAGCAGGGGGTGGATTGTGCAGGGGCGAATTGCAAGGGGGCAAATTGTCACTGGGGTCTGATGCAGGGGGTCAATTGCTGGGGGCCAATTGTGAGGGGCAAATTATCCTAGAACCAGAACTCACTGCTCGAATCTCCGAAGCATGACTTGAAGTAGCCTCAACAGCCAGTGCCTTTTCCAATGCCTCCACCCATGTAAGTGTTGACTAAGACAGTAGATGTTTCTGCAATGATTCATCTCTAACTCCACACACAAGTCTGTCCCTTAAGGCTCTGTCAAGAGTGTCTCAAAAATTGCAGTGTTGTACCAAATTCCGTAATTCAGCTACATAAGCACTTGCACATTTTGTTGCCAATTGGTTCCGTCGATGGAATTGAAATCTGTGAAAATTTTCTGATGGCCTGGGAGAAAAATGAGCCTTTAGTAGTGCCAGTATTTCTTCAAATGTCTTATCTGCTGAAGATAATGCGACACCAGAGACACAACAAGAGCAAATGTTTGAGCACCACACAAACTGAGGAATACAGCATACTTCTTTTCAGCTGAAGAAATTGAATTTGCTTGAAGAAAAAAATTGAAGCCTTTGTGCATATGTGTCCCAATTTCCAGGTTGAGCAATGTGGAAAGGTTCAAGGTTGCCCAAGGTTGCCATTGTCCTGTCACGCACAAAATTCCCACTGCATTGACAAGAAATAAAAAATTCACAGGAATCTATAATTCTGGACTGAGAATCAAATTTCATTTCCCTTTCCATGTCAACCCATCATCGTCGCCAGATGTTAAGTTCTTCATTACTCTCATTGAATGAGCAGTAGTAACAGTGGAGAACAAAGGAAGCTGCCAGAATCAGTCATGTTGCAATTGCGTAAAGGGATTTTCAACACTTGTTTTAAGGACGCTTTGGGGCGCTAGACGGCACCACTGTTTTGCATGTTATCTAATGGCAATTGTAACAAATATTTTTATAAAAATGCCATTGCTCACAGGTAATGCCAATTAGGAAATGTGCATCAGGAAGTGTGCCCTTATTCCTTAAAATATATATATGGTCTGTTTTTGGCTCCAGAATTTTCCATGACCTGCCTCAACCTAGTTCTTATCCATAGCATATCGAACCCTTTATAAAGGCCCTTGTAGCCCTCATTTTCTCAGTGTTCTTATGGATCTCAAATAAATTAGTAAATCTGTCAGTGTCTCTCCACATTTGTTGAAATCAGCCGCTGGACCACATTTACAGTTACAGATTTTGGCGCCCAACGTGGTGCCCATTGGTTTATTGGAACTCATCAAAAACGTGAGACCCTAAGACGGAATCAGCTAGGGAGCAGCAGAATAGGCAGCGAACTGAACGTGCAGCCAACAGAGCCCAACAAAATCAAGCAAATATGCCGACAACTGGTTCAGAAAACTCTTACACCATGGTCACCATGACTTCTGAGCAGTTTGAAGCACTGCTCAATAGCAATCGTCAACCAGCACCAGTGACTTTCTCAACACCTAGAGAATGGAACTTTACCAAGTGCAGTGTGCGATTTGATGGCACAACCGGAATTACAGTGGAATCATTCCTGGACAACAGCAATACTTTCCGCAAAAGCACTGGGGTTAGTGATGAAAACGCCGTGACTGGCTTAACAATGCTATGGACTGGTAAAGCAGCCAACTGGTGGCAAGGCCAAAATCGAGTGTAACGAACTGGGAGTCTGCTGAGAAATTGCTACGATCAGCATTTGGTGCTAACCGGCCTCCTCACAAGGTGTATAGAGAAATTTTGGCAATCCAGCAGGATGACAACACCCTGACTGAAATCTTCATTTCTCGTATACGAGCCCTTTTGCAAGGCTTCCAACCCCGCAAGCCGAGAACAGTAAACTTGATATGCTCTATGGGGGACTCAACCGTCGTATCCGAGAACGTTTATCAAGGGATGAATTTGCCACATATGATAAACTCGTATGAAAAGCCTGAAACGTTAAAGCCATGTTGTTGGAAACGCCCATAACTGTTCCTGTTCCTGTGAAGCAAGCTTCTGACAAAACCACTGGAGAGTGTAAGCAAAACCCTGATGAGAAGCAAGTGGAAGAGAAACGCCTCCGCTGTGCCTACTGCCGTTGCTTGGGTCACCGCATCTCCGAATGCAGAACAAAAGCAAGTAGGGAAACAAGTAAGCCAATCAACACTGGACATGTTAGTGTTCAGGGTGTGCCACCAGGTGCTGCAAGACCTCCGCCAACCGGAACCACTCCTGCTGCTGCTGGACTTGCCACCACCAGACCACCTCTAAGCTGCTACGGATGTGTGGGATTTTGTGCAGTCAAGCTGCCCACCTGCACTCTATGCCCCAATACAGCTACAACTGTGACCTCTTTTAATGCATTGGACTGCGCAACAGTGAATATTAAAGCTACCTCTAACCAAAATGTGCCACCGCTACCAGCGCCACCTATCTGTTCAACGTTGTTAACTTCCAATTGAAGTTCTTGGACACTGGTACTGCTCTCAATGACCCAGACAAATCGCAGCGTTATGGGTGAATCCCTGTATGCCCTTCATCAGCAAGCTCTACCCTTTGCAACATACGAAGCCCAACTGGCTTTAGCAGATGGAATCCCGATGTCAAAGCAAGTGATGCACACAACTGTATATGTGACTATAGGGATGCGCTCCATACCTACAGAGTTTTTATACATGCCTGATTGCTCTTATATGGTAACTCTCCTTGGAATCGATTTCCTTGCCGCAGCCAACATTGACTGTGATCCCAAGACTCGCCTCTGGTGTTTCAGAGATGTTCCTGATGTGAAATTTCCCCTTGCTGCGCATAAATTATCAGAGTCAGATGCCTGCCTAAACTCCGTGGAAGTACAGCTGAGAGATGAGGAAGGAGATGCCCTCACTAATGATGAACGTAAGCAATTCAACTCTATGCTCCAGGAAAATCTAAGCCCTTTTGCAGAGGAAGGAAGTCCGACTACAATGGCAGAGCACCGAAATGAGACAGGAGATGCAGCCCCCGTTGCTACTGCACCATACATGTTTCCAGCAAAATGGAAAGTGCAAGTACAGCAACAGCTTGATGAAATGTTTGCAGGAGGTGTCATTGAAGAGTGTGAAAGCCCTTGGGCTGCACCTCTTGTAATTGTGCCAAAGAAATCTGTTGAACTTTGTTTGTGTGTATACTACCGCCACCTCAATGCTGACACCACTGCAGACCGGTACCCTCTACCTAGACTAGAAAAATTGCTACAATCAGCTAAGCAGACTGGGCACATGTCAACTCTAGACCTCAAATCAGGCTGCTGGCAGATAGATACCTGTGCGAACAGCGGACCGTGATAAGACTGTGTTCACCATCGTTCACCATCGTTTCCGATGTATGCCGTTCGGGTTTTACAACGCTCTGGCAACATTTCAAAGGCTAATTGATCGCTTTCGAAGAGGACTCACACATGTAACAATGTTTGCTTACCTCGATGACCTAATAATAGTGTCTTCCAGCTTCAAAGCTCATCTTCAAGATTTGCATGACGTATTCAAGCGACTAGGTGACTTTAAACTTTGTGTGAATCGCCAAAAGTATCACTTCCTCCAAACCAAGGTCAAGTACCTCAAGCACATCCTTACTAGAGAAGGTATACAGACGAACCCTGATAAAGTCAAGTTTATAATGGATATGGCACCACCAGGGAACCTAAAGGAAGTACAGATCTTTCTACAGACCTGTTCATGGTACCAAAGATTTGTCCCAAACTTTGCAAATGTTTCTCGGCCCCTCAGTCTACTGACAAAAAAACCACACTGCGTGGGTATGGGGAGAAGAACAGCAGACTAGCTACATCAAATTCAAAATTCAAGACTGCTCACCACTGCACTTATCCTACATCAGGCCCATGATGCGATTCCATATATGTTACGTACGGTTCCTATTCATCTCGTCACCCATCTGTTCCTCACATAGCAACTTGACACACACAACACGACACAAGCACTTCGTCACATGCAATACGACATACACTGCTCGCCACACCCACCTCGCCACAGTCACCTCGCCACGCACTGCTCGCCACGGTCACTTCGGCACAGTCACATCGCCACACACAACCCGTCATGGTCACCTCGCCACATACTATTCGCCACACACTACTCATCACACACTACTCGTCACGCGCTACTCGACACGCACAGCTGGTCACACGGACAACTCGTCACATGCAAGTCGTCACACTCATCTCGTCACGCGCTACTCGTCACGCTCAACTCATCACACACAATTTGTCACACGCATTACTCATCATTTCACCACAAATGTAGTTAGTATAAAATAAATGCAGTCACAAAAACACATTGACCAAAATTGCACTTGATTTATTTTTCGTACATACCAAATCCATTACAATTAATTACTTGACATCAACATTGCAGTACAATATGGTGTGCAATACCTCTCAAGTAGTCCACAATTGGCGTGGAATTGTAATTTCTCACTATGGTTTTTATTCTGCTGTCGTTGGCAACATATTTTCTTCTCATTTTGACTGGGACATCGCCGGCTATCAAATGTTCCAGTCTGGCCTGCATCATTATTTGTTCCTTTTTTAATTCGGTCAAAAATGAGTGAAGTGATGGATGGTTCTGGAGATATGTCCCCAGCTTATTATGCCATCCCTCCATCTGACAATTGGTTCGAGGTAAATCTTCCAACACCTGATCGTAAACACACCACAGATGCGGGGGGAATTTTGGTTAAAGTCGTCTGCCTCTAACAATCCATCCGCTAACATATGTTTCACTGAAGTAATCCGCTAATTGTTCGAGTTCTGCAACCAAATTTGTCCACCAGTGAGTGAAGGTAGCTTCAATTTCAGCTGTGGGCACAAATGCGCATGCAAGTAATTCATGTACATTTTGACGTAGTTGGTGATCATTGACATAAGCCGCTTGAAGGCCCATCTCCTGTACTTTTCTCCAAATGGAACAAACAGCACTTAACTGATACATTAGGGAAACATTGCTGCACTGCATTAATGGCAGCTAATTCAAAATCCAACATAACATGGTCCGGTTCCAAAATTAAATTTAAATTTCCGGCAAAGTTTAGAATTTCCTGGAAGATTTTCACGTAACATTCTTCACTTTTTCTATTCACCAAGCAATAAACTAGTGGTAAAATTTCTCCCCTGACATTGCCATGGATGCTATACAGCTGACCTTGCGGATGAGGAAATATCACCGAGACACTTTTGAAATGGCCATCTGCATACCAAAATTGAGATTGGGCCAAAACACCAAGATTTTGTACGGTCGTAAATATTATAACACGGCCATGTAGTGCGTGGTCTTAATGGTTGTCATATACCAGCCATTGTCCATTGTCTATTCTTACCCTTACGGAAATACCATATCTGGCCAAGATATGGAACTCCAGATATGTTACATATCTTACTGCCATATATGGCCAAGCCCAAAATTGGCCCACAATTGGAAGGGTATGACATGACATGCACATACAAGGCCATACATGGCCATGTAAAGGCAGATGTGGCCATATCTGCCCTTATCTGAAAGGGCATGTCCATATATGACTGAATTCCAATATGATTCAGCAGTTATGAAATTATTATTTAATATTTATAAAGACATCGTTTATGCAAATGATGGGAAATGCCAGTCATTTTTTATGCTAGGCTTCTCAACCCTCACCCACAAACTAGGGTGCACCTTAGTATATAAGGTGATGGTTTGCTTCCAAACCGTCGTTAAAGTATTAAAATAGTGAGATAGCCAGGTTCATGTGCTAAGCTATTATTTTGCTTAATTTATTATTAATTATACAATTACGTATGCATGATTATGACTAATTGTACTGTGTTGCTAACCAATTAATAAAACTCCAAGGGAGTGTTCTATAGCCGAGGTTCTCTAGTATATCCAGAAAATATCGAAAACAGCATTTTGACAACATATATTAATGCCATATATGGCCAAGCCCAAAATTGGCCCACAATTGGACGGGTATGACATGACATCCACATACAAGCCCATACATGGCCATGTAAAGGCAGATGTGGCCATATCTGCCCTTATCTGAAAGGGCATGTCCATATATGACTGAATTCCAATATGATTCAGCAGTTATGAAATTATTATTTAATATTT
>JAVBJR010000970.1:0-11597 GCA_031546965.1 Dysgonomonas sp. | reverse complement strand
TTAAGGTAGAGCATCGCGCACAGGACGGATCTTCTTAACAGAGAAAGTGGATTTCGTTAGTTAATCGTCTTCAAATATTCTAAGCCTGTAATATTCGCAAAATAAATACTATTAGGTAAATGAATGTACTTACCTATTTTTACACATTTTCCCGATGTTATTAGGCAGAACGTTGCAGCAGAACCGAATTTTGGACAATCCGTTCAAAAGTTATAGACATAACTGTCGGATTAATTTTTCAAATGTGCGTAAAATCCGACAGTTTTGTCTATAACTTTTGAACGGATTGTCTAAAATTCAAGCGAATTATTTCGTACTGTGCAGAATAAAATGCTTAATTTTTCTGTGCCAAGTTTAATTTTTTAAGGATGTTTTTTCAGGACGAAAAGACTGGACGGACGAATTATTTCAATGGAAAAAGTAAAAATTCGGTTCTGCTGCAACGTTCGGCCTAAAAACATCGGGAAAAGTGTAAAAATAGGTAAGTACATTCATTTACCTAATAGTATTTATTTCGCGAATATTACAGTATTAGAATATTTAAAGACGATTAACTAACGAAACCCACTTTCTCTGTTAAGAAGATCCGTCCTGTGCACGATGCTCTACCTTAAAGGTGAACAGAAAACTTTTCCTTACCATGCTTCAATCCGTAACTGCTGGTGCATTTAATGTCGAGGAAACTAGTTACGACATCCGTTTTTACGACAAAAATTTACCTACAGCGATATTAAATGGAAAAGTTGAGGCCATTCCTAACGGATTTTTAATACATTCTGACGTCACAAACGTCATAAACTGAAGCGCCGTACCTACTCCCGCACGCTTTGCGAGTTTTAACGCCAAAACGTGACGTCACAAACGCGGCCTCGCTTTTTGAAATGGGTGGTCAAATCGACCTTCTTTGGCCGACTTCGGTATTTCAATCCTGACCAACCACGTAAGTAATAAATTCCAGATTATTTGTACGGAGTAGGCTATTGAGTAAACTAACTAATCTCACGTTCACATGCAAATCTGTGCAATCGCGATTTCAGCTTTCTGTTCCACTTTAAGGCGAGACTAGGCGCTTGACGTTTTTAGGGTGGGAAAACAAAAAAATTGCGTTTTCCGAAAGTGGCGTTCGGAAAATCGGCGCTGCTCATGGCCAGCAGTGGCCTTGATCACGACAAAAATTAAGACTTATAGTTCGAAAGACAATCTTTTATTTGAGCTATAGTTTGTGTCTGTGCGCTTAATAGAATCTTTGTAAATAATTCACAAATATTACCGTTCTTTTGCCATTTCAGCTGCAGTACGGAACCCATAATAATTTTTCATGACTACATAATCTAAATCACTAATGACAGGAATTTTCTGCATGTTATTCCACACACCACCGTGAAAACCGGTTTTTGATATCTTTAATAGTTTTCGAGTTATGAGTGAAAAAACATTTTTGTTAATAATTCGGGAAACACGTTTTTCACTATTAACTCGAAAACTATTAAAGATATCAAAAATCGGTTTTCACGGTGGTGTTTGGAATAACATGCAGAAAATTCCGGTCATTCTTGATTTAGATTATATAGTCAAGAAAAAGTATTACGGGTTCCGTACTGCAGCTGAAATGGCAAAAAAAAACGGTAATATTTGTGAATTATTTACAAAGATTCTATGAAACGCACAGACACAAAGTATAGCTCAAATTAAAGATCGTCTTTCAAACTATTAGTCTTAATTTTACCATGGTCAAGGCCCTTGCTGGCCTTGAGCAGCGCCGATTTTCCGAACACCACTTTTAGAAGCTCGGAAAAACGGCATTCGTCCCCAACCACCAACCGATGTGATTCGTTCCCCCTTAAGATATTAGCATCAGTATGTTGTTTCTTCAGGTGGAAGATTCACTTATTTGATGTGTAGAAATGAATTCAGTTATAACGATTTGGAATTCCTTAAATATACACTGTAATAGACCTGTAACGGCCCGGTTCCCCGGTACTCCTTTACCTACCCCCAAAACCCCTGAATACGGCGAGCTGAAACTCTACTCACAAGGTGGGTGATATCGAAAAATACGCTAATTTTGGGATTCCAAAGAACCTGGGTACCTGGGCAACGGTCAACACCGAGTAGTACCTAGATTAGCTAAGGTGGAACGTACGGGTGGTGGAAATGGATGCTACGCCCAGTTCCACCGAACTAACGGCAGAAAACAGGACGAAACCATGGGGCCGCCCGGCCAGAAAGGCGACGGGTACCCGTCCGAAAACGTTACGTACACCAGTTTCTGCAAAAACATGTCGCTATGGGTGCGGAAGCTGCAGCTGGCCCAGCAGAAGGAGAACCGGTTGCCGAACCCCTCGAGCTGGAGGCAGTGCCGTCAACCACAGGGTTGGGCAGACAGCAAATTGCAGCGCTTCCAGACGATATAGGCCAAGTAGATACGGAGTTGGTGGCCCTTGAGTCGCCCGGACCGCCTGCCAGTGTGTTGGGGTCGGTAAGGGGCAAAACGGCCGCGAGCCTGCTCGCGTTATTTGGCAGACCGAGTCGCTTTGCCTCCCAGGCGATTGAACGCCGAAGGGTGGAACAGCGACCAACGGTTGAACCTAGAAAACGCACGCAAGTCTGTCTCAGAGTGAGGTCGCTTGCATCAGTGGCACGTGCCAGTGAGCTGGATGCCAGTAGGGCTTTGCAATACTGGGTAAGCACGTTGCTGGGGCTGCAGGCGGGTTCTGCGGACGATGAAACCCTCATTAGGAGGATCAGCGGACTGGTAGCGTTCGAAGAGCGGGCGCGCTCAGAAACGCATAGCAGAATGCGGCCTCCACCTCCGTCCGTAATATCGGCTAGGGCACCGACCTCAGTGAGTGCACGGGTAATCCATCGTTCCGATAGGACGTTTAGGAGCGCGAGGACACACGCTTCTGCAGGACAAGCTTCGGAAATGGGATCCAGTGTCTCGCAAAGGGCGCCCAGCGCGTCGAGAGGATCGAGAAGCGAGTCTGGGGAGAGAAATGGTACGCCTGATCTCATCCCGACAATGGCTTGAAGGAGACCAGAGCCCAGAGGAAGAATTCCGTTCTTTGCTCATGAACTCCCGCGAGCATTGCTGGAAGGCTGCAGGCCTCGTTTCACCGAAGGTGCCATAACGGCCACACCACCCTTCCACAAAAAGGTACCTGTCTTTGACCCGACGTCGAGACAGTCTGCTTTGGACTGCTTAGCAAGTCTGAAAGACTACATTGAGTTGTACGGGTTAACTGAGGAAGAAGCGTTATCCAAGGTGCTTCCTCTGCTTTGGGAGGAGAAGCCAAAGGTTGGTTAATTTACCCTAAAAAGGAAATGCCTACATGGGAAGCTTTCCAATGTGAATTTTTGGCATCGTTTCTACCCTCTGATTTCCGGCAGCGAATGTACCAGGAGCTTGCAACCAGAACCCAAGGTAGTGGAGAATCGTTGCTGAGATTCCTCACGATAATCGAAGAGTACTAAGAAAGCGTAGCTCCGGAGACATCGGCGTGGGTACGAGTGGACCGAGTGGTCAACCAAGCACGGCCCGAATACCAACGGTATCTTTACAACAGCAGACACAATAATCTGAATGTGTTGGCAGCTGAAGCACCAGGCATTGAGAAAATGGTGTCGTCCGGGGGACATTTCATGCAACCGCCACCGAGGTCAGCATATTTGAACCCACGGTTAGGGTGGGACGAAAAACGTTGCCAGGAGTAACGATCGATACGAGTGAAAAAGTGAGAATGGAGACAGCTGCTGGTGTAACAACCTCCGAAGTGACCGCGAACATCCAGGTCCGGTGGGCGGGCGGCTATAGATTCCAAACGTTTGGGGTCTCACGAGATGTCCGGCAAAGCATCATCTTGGGAAGAGATATCTGGAGGGAAGGGTGAAAAGGTCAGCCTGTCCATCTGCCTACCAAGCACAATTGCTGGATGTGCTGAATTTGCATGCTAACACCTTCCAAAGAAAGCCAGGTGTGGTTAAGGGGGTGAAACATATCACAAGTAGACCGGTAAAAATTCTGATGCGGCCCATGACAGACGCTAAGCGTAAGATTGTGGAAGTGCAGATTGAGGAATGGATAGCTGAAGGCCTAATTGAGAAGTCCAAGAGCCCTTGGTCATCACCGTTAGTGGTAGTCCGTTAAAAGGACGGTACTTTCCGGTTGTGCGGAGAATTTCGCGAGGTCAATGCCCTTACGGAAACAGACCAATACCCAATGCCGAGAGTAGATGAAATCCTAGCACGGTTGGGGAAAGCGAAGTATTTCACCACGTTAGACCTGTACCGAGGCTACCTTCAGGTGGAAATGACCGATAAAGACAAAGCTAAAACTGCGTTCCAGACTCCGAGAGGACTGTGGCAGTTTACAGTGATGCCCTTCGGGTTACGGAATGCCCCGGCCACGTTTCAGCGACTGATGGATGATGTACTAGGAAAAGCTTACTGGAAGTGGGCCATGGCCTTCCTAGATAACATCGTTATTTATTCCGACACAATCGAGGAGCATATTAAACACAATTGAAAGATGTGTTAGACCGTCGAGCTGCGGCCGGGTTGACGGTTCACCCGGACAAAATTCAGCTGTGCGTACAAGAATTTAAGTTTCTGGGGCATGTCCTGTCACCAGGTTTATTGCGACCCGATCCCGATAAGGTAGCGGCAGTGGAAAGGTATCCAAATCCCGTAAACGTGAAGCAGGTAATAATAATAATAATAATCCTGGTGCTAACCGGTTCTATACACTATCAAGTGTGTTAACCCGGGGGCCCCTTCCTATCCCATTCTTTAACTTCACAAGCAAGCAAGCGTGCTAACCCGTAGTCCGTAGACCCATATGGGTTGCACGCAGGCATTTTTAATGCACAGTTTTGAGGGCTTACACCGAATCCCTATGAAGGTATTCTAGTTAATTAGAAGATGGGGGAAACCGGAGAACCCGGAGAAAACCCATTGCAAGCTGGCAGGATAACTAGAAAACTCCTTTGCACAAGCTAGACCCAGGATCGAACCCGGGCCCACAGAGGTACAAGGCGAGTGCTGATAAAATCTTTATATAATGGGTTAAATTTTGAATCCCTAATCTTCATTTCTCTCTCTTGCTTTTGTATGTCCCCTATCCTTTTCACTATTTCACCCCTTACATTCCCACCTCTTTGCTCCAAAGATTCAATCTCTTCTTCACTCAGGCCAATCTCTGCCAAAGCTTTTTGTTTTCCTATTCTCCATTTCCCTTTTTTCATATCTTGTCTCTTCCCTCTTCTCCATTCCATACATGTCTTGACTAGCCCCTTCCTCCCCTTCATTTTTTCAAATTCAAATTTATACACACGCCCCATAGTTATCTCCCGATCTCCTTTACCACCCATCTCGGTTTGAACCATATATCCCGGTGTGTTCCACCTTAATCCTAGTAACCATCTCATATAGGTACTTTAATCTCATCTTCTCTAACCATGCTCCTGTCTCACAACCCCAAATCTCAACTCCATATAACAATATTGAGTTTACCATAGTATCATACAATTTTATCCTTAGACGTATATCCCCTGCAAAATTACGTTCCCCTATTCCCCACACCCTACGCATTGCTATTTCACCCTTATGTCTTAACTTACTTTTATGTATGCTACTTCCATTATTAGTTTGAAACCAATACCCCAAATATTTAAACTCTTTAACCTTTTCAATCTCTGTCCCTTCCCACATCCATTTTTCGTCTTTTCCCCCACGCCCTCCCTTCCTACATACCATCATTTTAGACTTTCCAATATTTAAAATTAATGTTTTCCTCTTCAAATATTTACCCAAATGGTTAATCATGTTTTGCATTTCCTTTGCATTCACCGCTAATAGTACAATATCATCTGCGTATGCTAACAGATATACTTTGTGTCTGCCTACAGTTACTCCTCCATCTTGATTATTCCTAATCCATTTATCCAACCCTCCAATATACAAGTTAAATAGGAGTGGGCTCAATGGACATCCTTGTCGCACTCCTTTCCCGGATTCAAATACTTCTGTCAGTAATCATTGTCCTCCTCTCACTCTATTTAACGTTTTTCTATAGATCATCTTTATGCTATTTAACAATCTTCCCGGAACCCCTATCTTTTCCAGTTCCCTTAGTAATTCTATCCTATCCAGTGAATCAAATGCCGCTTTCAAATCAATAAAAAAGCCATTATTTTCCCTCTATCTTTATTAATCTGTCTCTCAATTATAGTGTTTAACACCGTTACATTATCCATGGTTCCTCTTCCTTCTCTAAATCCCGCTTGCCAATCACCCAACAACTTGTTGTTTTCTACAAATGTTATCAACCTCCTCTCTAACACCATTGCAAAAATTTTGTATGCCGTATTAAGCAGTGAAACTCCTTTATAATTTTGTACCTCTTTCTTTCTCCTCCCTTAAAAATTGGCCAGATTATAGCCATTCTCCATTCTTCAGGCATTTCATTTGTTTTCCACACCTCATTTATTAATCTTGTTAATTCATTAACTACACCCATGGTGCCTCTTTTCCATACTTCATTTTCCAATCCATCACTTCCCGCAGCTTTCCCATATCTTAATTTTTTCACTGCTGTATACACTTCATCCTGAGAAATTATGCTTCCATAATCTACCCACTTCTTAGATTCCTTAGTTTTTTCCCAACTACCATACACCTCTCCAAGCAGTTGTTTGAAATGACGCTCCCATTCCTCCATCTTAATCTCCGTTGGTACATCCTTCCTTTTTGAACCTCCCATTCTATTAATTTCTTTCCAAAACTCTACCTCTGTTGCTACTTCCTTCATCTTCAGCACCCACCGTTCTTTATCCTCCTCTTTCTTCTGCTTAAACAGTCTGCGCATTTCTTGCTTTTGTTTACAATATTCAACTCTAGTCTTTGCCCTTATATCATGATCTTTTTCCCCTCTAAAAACTCTCAATAACTTCCTTACCGCCCGTCTCCTCTCCCAACATTCCTCGTCCCACCAACTTGCACCTCTCTTCTCAGTTTTGCCTTTCTTTTCCTCTGTAGGTCTCGCCTCTACTATCCTTTCCCTAATATTTCGCCATATCTCTTCCACACTATCTCCACTTCCACCAATCCCACTCCTATTTGCGCTTCCCTTCTTCTGTCCATTTATATTTTGCCTTATGCATATACATACTCTGTCCTTCTCTCTTGTCAATTTTCCCACCCTCTATCTTAGTTATTATTGGTTGATGGTCCGAATCAATACTCTCTCCCACTTGAAATTCTTTCACCAAACACTGTGCATGTTCATTAACAATACTAAAATCAATCACCGTATTCCCCCTATGTCCGACATATGTAAATTCCCCTTCCGTCCTCTCTTTCTCTCCACCATTTAGGATTTCTAAACCCCTCCCTTCCACCCAATCTACCAAACTCCCTCCCTCCCAGTTACATGTACTATCTTTCGATCTCCGCATCAGCCTCTCTCCCTCTTCTGATGTCTCACCTCCTCTTAAACCTACCCTCGCATTAAGGTCACCCATTATAATTAATTTCTTATCTGTCCTTTCCACATATTCCTCTATACACTTATTTAGGTCTTTTTTAAATTCCGCCCAACCCTTATTACGATACACATTAATCCATACCCACACTCTTCCCATCTCCCAGTTCATGCCTAATAGTCATCCCCTCCTTCCCTTGAGTCCATTTTCTGATTTGTATTTGTTTTCGGATACCCACAATTATCCCTCCCTTAGCTCTCCCCATAGTCTTATCTTTAACTGCCGGCACACAAAACCATACAAAGTCCGTCGATAATCTCTCCTTCCAATTTGTCCATTCCTTTTCTGTAACCCATGTCTCCACCAATGCTACTCCATCATGATCATATACACTTGTCCAGAATCCTTTATCTTTATTTCTTAGTCCCGCCACATTCCATGTCATCAGGCTCCACCCCTCTCTCTCCCCCTTCTTCAGTTTTTTCGCGGCCATCCTCCCACTTCTAGATCCTCACGTTCTTGGTTCCATGCATACTGCTTCCCGTCGATGATTACTTTATCAAATGTTACTATCACTCTCTTCCCTCTCTCCCTTTCCTTCTTATCAATGTCAAACAACTTCTTCCTCAGTGCCCTCGTCTTAAGTGAGTAGTCCTCTTCAATGAACACAAGCGATCCCTTCAACTCATTCTTCTTTCTCATCACCATTTCCTTATCTCTCTCCTTCTCCAGCTTCACAACAATTGGCCTTCCATATCGTGCGTTAAACCTTCCCACTCGGTGGGCTCTCACAATGTCCACCTTAATTTTCATCTTCCTATCCAATATTTCCTCTACCTTATTCTTTGATTCCTCCCAGGTCTCACCCTCTTTATCGTCAATCCCTTTGACCACAATGTTTTGACGTCTACTTCTGTTTTCAAGTTCGTTGATCTTGTCCTCCAACTCACTTTCCTTTCTACGCCACTCTAAAGTCTGTACTTTCCACCTGCTCTCCCATTCCTCGTCTCTTCTTCTGTGCTTCGTCTTGGTCCATCTTCAACTGTAGCATCCGTCTATCCACATCCTTCATCACTTGATCCTTTAACTCTTCCATCTTAGTCTTCACCTCCTTCATTTCCCCAGCTTGTATCCGTTGATTCTCTAATATTTCTTTCAGCATTCTCTCCATACTCTTCATCCATCCTTTGGTTACTTCGTCCTCTGTATCACCTTCTCGGCTCTCTTCTCTTCCTCTTTTACTTACAGGCGACCTAAGCAATCCTCCTCTTCCAGAAGGGATTCCACCCTCTTTCTTCTTCTCACAATCCATCGCTGCTATACTATTAGCCCGCTCTCTATCCATCACAAAAAGTGTCAACAACACAAAATATTCGTAATCAGTGATGTCAAAGTTGCTGAGTGGTCACTCCGGGTTGTCTCTCTCTAGGCTCCTCCCCCTCCTCCCTTCTTCGAGTGAACTTTCTAGTTACTTGCCACACCCAATATGGCCGCTCGCTTGCAACTAAACTACACTTTACACACACCAACACTATGTTTCCAATGTGATTTGTCTTTGTTTTGTCGTTTTTACTCAACTGTCAACTGATTCCCGTCTTAAATTCTGCTCTGGTTAGGCTTTATCCACTTCTTGAAGACTCGCCCTGACTCCTTCGTTAGTCCTGCCTTGCTTCACTTTCTTCCCACAATCACCTGATAAATTCCTTAATCCAGCCCTGTTCTTGTTTCTGTTCCTTAATCTACTACTTCAATTGCTGCCAAACACACACTTCAGTCAATGTCTACATTGTAAAACTCTTTTCAGAACAAAAACTGCACAGCTCCCAACTCACATGTCTGCTCGCTCCGACACTTAGGCCACACCCCCCAATCATACTTTGTTTCCTGTAACCTAATATGTTCAGTTGTAACACAATAATATTGTGAAGATTGTCATTTTTAATTTGTAATGCACATATTGTTTTTTGAAATTTAAGTGGTTTTGTGAACAGGACATGTTTTTCCGGGATCACACCAGTTGGTAAATTTTGTAAAGCAAGTTTCTGGAAACCAAGCAACTCGAATGCAAGACAATTGGACATATTGTCTACACCTGGTAATAATTATTCTAATACAGATTGCATACATACACTGTAAGAAACATTGAAAGATTATCTACAGTGGTCAAAGTGAAAGGGATTTCTTGCATATGTCATTGATCAAAAGTAGTCTCTGAGTCGACTTCTTTCAAGAGGCAAGATACTTAATCAAGGAACTGGACAGAGCGTGCATTTGTCCACAGCCATTTTAACATGCCCTATCTAGAATCTTGCTCTAGAAAATTTCCCTATATGTACTCGGCTTTATCTATAACTGAAATGCTGATATTTCCATACATGATAAATAAAGTTTTGTGCACAAACCTCGATTATATAGTTGTTAATCATATTTCCTTCACGTAAAGAAAAGTTGTACATTTCGGAAGCCAGAAAATCTTCATCTGTGTCATAAGGCAGTTTGTCTGTCAGTTTTGCTAAGGTTGTTGTATACAATATCAGATACATAGTTGATAATATAAAAAATACGGCAGATGTTGATAGTTGCAAAGTTTTCGATGAGATGCATGGGAATGTATGATCTGATGCTGCACGAGAAAGATTTGCAAAGTTAAACATTTTCCTATGAACTAACGTAACACTTCCATGTAATTTCGAAAAGTTGGTGCTGTAATTTTTCATTGGTATTAGAAACACTTTCATGAGAAATGTGATATTAAAAGATAATTTGAGTAGCATCTTAAATATTTTGGTTATTAGCATATGACATTTTTGGATCTTTGTTATTATTTTACTGATAGCTCTTGTATGTTATGTCATGCAGGAATGTCTAAAAAGGAAATAATTGAAAGGTTTAGCATTGAAATTTGCCTATAGCGAAATTTTCCTCTCTCGCTGTGCTGTACCAGTGCTGCAATAGGTCTGGTCACGAAACAATTTCACACCTGCAACATGTATGCTGCATACTTTTAAAGTAAGAACGGGAAGCTGCTTGAAGTCTGTTGGAAGTCTGTAGGAAACTATTCTGCAGGTATTACCACATTAGCTGCAAAATAAATTCGCTGCAGACTTCCTGCAGTTTGTCATTTACTTAAATTATGCAGCTGACATATTGCAGACTTGCAGCAGCCATGTCGCATGTCATGATATGTGTTTGACGTACAGACCTGCAACAGCTAAGAAAAGTTTTGTAAGGGCACATACCTTGCATTGATATGAGCAGTGTCAGTTTGGAAGATTTCCAATTTCTTGTAAATCTTGACCGTTGTGCAGTTGGACTAATAATGAAGACTAATACAAATGATATTTGAATTAAACAAATACTCAGAAGAGTTACAAGCCATATTTTGGAATCGAAGCAGTTCATCAGTGTTTTAATAGTCATCAGTTGTGGTTGCTTAATTGCAGCTATAGCAACTTCATCTGTCCACATTTTGAGGAATCGTCTTGAGTATCGGTAATGTGGTTTTTGCAGGTTTCCTATCAGTCTGGGAGCAAAATGGATAAATATATCTTTTTCAAACTGAAATGAAATTCAAATTTCTGTAAGTTCTGTGCAAACAACATACATCCTTGATTCTCCTACACACTTACATAAGGGGTTCGGATGTATCGGCTTTTAGATATTCTACAGGAAATTTTATGACAAATTAGTATTTGTAAATTAGTATTAGGTAAGTCACAATCCCCTGAATTATACCTTGCATACAAGAATTGTGCCATATCCAACAGATAGGTATGCAAGGAATTTGTGGTTTCACGTTCTTGGATGTAGAGAACATATGCATTCTAAAATAGGAAGATTTTGCAGCGAATTAAAGTGTTAATAAATATTGTTTGCAATTAGCAATGTCATGTGGTGCGAATAAATTGGGGGTTGTGTGCTTTCTGGTTGTTCACGATGTTGTGTACATAAATAGAGAACAATTTATCCATTATTTCTATTACTGCTTGGCAAATTAATTATGTAGATATTGCAATTTTGGGATTGTGGGAGAGATAAACTATTTCTTTAATCAATGATAATATACTGAACTTAATTTTGTTAAATTGTGAATTCGTTTTTTACACATTTTAAATA
>JAVBJR010000323.1:0-2616 GCA_031546965.1 Dysgonomonas sp. | reverse complement strand
GCCATCATATATGCTCCACCAAACAAACATTTGTATGATTTACGTAATTTACATTTATGCCGAAATTCACTCTCTGCAATTGCATGCTAGCGTGTAGAAAGAATCGGGATATATTTATGTTTTACATTTTTACATATTGTTGTTTGTTATAATTAAATGGATAAAGAAATAAATGGCAATTTGACTGAAACGCCTGCAATTTTTATTACATAACAAAACACGGTCCGGTTGGGTGGAAAATACACGAGAAATACACGTGGAATGAAATGCGGAAAATCATACGCACAAGATACGTTTCTAACCCGTGTGACCCGTGTCAAACTCGTTTCTAACTGGTTCCTTGAGCACAAGAAATACACGAGATAGGCAAGTGTTAAAACTCGTAGATGAAGGTACGATTTAAACCCGTGCTATGTCGTGTCTTTCTGGTGCTCAAGGACCCGGGTTAGAAACGAGTTGCACGTGTCAAACTCGTAGATGAAACGAATTTTTACGAGTTATACATGTATATTCCACCAGTTAAACAATGGGTTTTGGGGTATATTACGTGTCAAGGCGGCCATGTTTGCGGGATAAACACGTGTATAGGGAACGGGAAAGGAATGGATACTGGTGTCCACTACCTTGTCTTTTTCATGTGAAATACACGGGTTTCTGCTACCTGGGTTAGCGGGGGTTCAATAAAAGGCCACCACCGTCCACAAGGGTGAGGGTAGGGCTTCAAACATGCATGTTGTTTGTGAACGGCCCCTTTGTACGGATTCATAGACATGACTGTTGAATTTCACATTAAAGTATATGCATGAAATTGCTTCTTATGGAACGTATGGTGCACTAGTGTGAAATTGATAACAGTTAAAGAATCCAAATTCTAAGTGCAGTGGAGTATGCCAAGGATGCAAAAGTTTGTCCCTTATAAGGGTTTGCTGTTATAAGGGAATATCCTTGTAACAGCACTCTATGAATATACTATCGTCTCTGAAACGCTTTCAAGCATGTGTTTCAGCCGATGAATCCACAGAGGGCGTTGCTGGAGCGGAATTCGCTACTTTCAGTTTGAGTGGCGCGCCCTGGTGGCGGCCGCATGAGTCAAACGAGAGTAGGATAGAAATGCAATTATACGCCGTATGGCGTGGTTATAGTGCGCAAACGACTGCAAATTTGGCAAAAATAATGTAAGTATTGCTTTGTTCCTGGTAGTTCATCAAGAACAATCAGTGATTTAGCGATCGAGTTTACACTTTTTCGCCAAAAATCTATCTTTTAAGGAAAATTTTGCAAATTAATAAAGCTAAATAGTGTGAAAAACCGAAGAGGATTTCTTTCAACTCTGCCAGGTATGGCAGGGCGTCTACCGATACTCGAAATCCTTGAATTATACTGGAATTTTGTTTATTGTCCTTGAAAACCTGGAAATATACTGGAAAATCCTGTAAAATGTATCATTTTTGACACTTAATTTACATAATTTCGTTTATTGATTTTTGTCTTTCGACAAATTTAAATACTGGTCTATTACGCATGGGACTTTTGAAATTTTATGGGTTCATTCTACATACTTATTCATCAGTTTTTAAAAGATTAATATATATACGTATTTTGTTATTTAACTGTCTTTCACGTTATGTATTTTGTGTCCTGGAAAATGTTGAATTACCGTAAATTTCAAAATAGAATCCCTGACAAATTCTATTCAAATTTGGGGCTTTGCAGAACATACTTCTAATAAAAACGCAGCTTCTATTAGAGTCAGACTTTTATTTCTTTGTACTGAAAATCGGTAACCAGATTTTGCTTTCAACTGACATTTTTACAGTAATATTACTATAAAAATGTGATGTATACAGCGTGAAGGTGCATTTACATGGGCGAACAATTTTGAAAATCGCCCGCTTTCCATGATGATCGTACGCCCATGTATTCGCCCTTTTTGTATTTTCATGCAAGCTGAAATTAGTTTTTCATGTGCCAAAATGCGCGTTTGCTCTTTCTGCTCACACCAGATTCGTTTGGAAAGAGAAAATGCGCAATTTGTCGCTGAAAAACTAATTCCAGCTGGCATGAAAATACAAAAAGGGCGAATACATGGGCGTCCGATCATCATGGAAAGCGGGCGATTTTCAAAATCGCTCGCCCATGTAAATGCACCTTGAGGCACCTAAGGATTGCCAGGCGCTTATTTTGCAAACCATTGCAAGTGTGGCAAAAAGAATGCCACTTTGATCTGGAAGTCACATGTAAGGAATCCGAAAATCGCATTTAGAATGACCTTGAACAGCGTCTTGAAGGTCATCAGTTCTAAATCTTTGAAACCGCTGCTCGGAATTTATTAGACTTTATTCTCAAAAGTTATGGAATGTGAATGAATTGGTGAATTGGTGAATGAATTGTAGATGCTTGGTGTTCTGGAATGTGAAAGAATTGTAGTTGCTTTGTGTTCTAGAATGTCTTGCAACTGTGGAAATAATCATTTTAATTTAATGTTTTACGACAATTACATCAATACCTATTCATATTTCACCCACACAAACATGTTTTCTTACTAATTTGGACATGATCTACAATATTCAAATTGGAACATGTGCATTCCGAGCAGCGGTTTCAAAGATTGAGAAC
>JAVBJR010000167.1:0-4512 GCA_031546965.1 Dysgonomonas sp. | reverse complement strand
AGATTCCAGATTAGGGAGAATTCGTTAATTACGTCACTGCAACCTTAGATTCCAGAATAGGGAGGATTTATTAATTGCATCACCACTCCCTCATATTTCAGAATAGGGGAAATTTGTTAATTACTTCACTGCCTCCTCAGCTATTAGAATGGGGGGCGGGGGGTACTCATTAATTACGTCATCGCTATTTCACATTCCAGAATAGGAGTTATAAGCGATTTTGTGATGACGAAAAAGGTTGCGTTCGCAATGGCAAAACCAAACTTGTTCAACGCAGCTCAAATCTGTCCACGGATTTAGGTAGAGCATAAAAAGTTCAGTCCTTTAGTAAAGGACGTAAATTTCAATTTCAGCCTCCTAACTTCAGTATTTAAGGAGTTATAAGCGATTTTGTGTTGACGCAAAATGTTGCGTTCGCAATGGCAAAACGAAACTTGTTCAACGCAGCTCAAGACTATACACTATGGCATTTTTTGGAAATTTTGGAATTTTTTGGAAATTTTGACCTTTTTTGCACATTTTGACCTTTTTTTGAAATTTTGAACATTTTTGTGATTTTTTTTAGAAATTTTGTGATTTTTTTTTAAATTTTGTGATTTTTTTTAGAAATTTTGGGATTTTTTTGAAATTTTTTGAATTTTTTGAAATTTTGAGATTTTTTGGACGATTCACCACCAGATAAAGTGGGACTCACCTTTCCACCCCTTCCGGGTGCCCCATGGATGATTGACTGCCACGCCTTATAACTGCCGGACAGCATGGAGCCCAAGGTCACTGAACATACCAATAACTTTTTTTATTGCCTTCGGCTTGCTGGATACCTGTACCACTTGTTACCACTTCTTTTCTTTCAATAAAACACCAAGTTTTCTATCGGTTTCATTTTATTTTATACACAACATACTGTTCAACGCGTACTATGATGGAAAGTACAAAAATTAAACTGTATTAAAATTTATTGACATAGAAATACAAAATTCATAAAAGTGCATAATCTGCAGTCCATATTTCCATACCCTGTATAATATACTATGTAACAAAATTTACTATTCCAAACACAGAATAATGTTATTTTGCCAGCATTATTTATAACTTATATTTTAAGCGAAGTGCAGCTAAAGTTGCTACCCAGATGTGTAATTTTTGAAAATGGCAAACCTGCCAGAACGAAAATTAATCTGTACGGAAATGCCTGAAATAAACAAAATACGAAATGCAGTAGGTACGAAAAAAAGTAGTTTTACAGTATTAACAGTTCAGTCCTTGAAAATGACTCTGATTTCAATTTCAGCCGCTTAACATTAGTATTTAAGAAGTTATAAGGGTTTTTTAATTTGTCAAAATAAATGTAAAAAATCGCTGTGTGGCGGTGCTAATATCACAATTTGAACCGGTCCATTAATGGGGGAAGACACTCCGCCCTTTTAGGTAGTGGATTAGGCCCATGGTCAAAAATAGCCAAATCTTAAAAATTCCGGCAGAACCTGGGGCAATTTCTTCTTTTGTGAAAGTCACCTATTTGACCCCCATTTGACCGCAATGACCTCAAAGTCACCTCTATTGACCTTCAGGCACTCGAATTCTATACCCAATTTTACAAAAATGATAACACTGTATATACATCGCTCCTTTCTTCCCCACGCCCCTCGGGGCAGGTGGGAGGGGCAAAGACTACACTTGAATTTGTATTGCCATCAAACTCGCACTTTTTACACATGCAATTTTTAACTTTTTCAGACTCAACATGCCGTAATTCTGGCCGGAAGTTATTTTCCTCAACTTTATATGTCAGGAAAAAAGTATGGGTCCCAATGTCAGCAGTGGGATTCGAACCCATAAATATGGAGTCACAGGACAATTACTAAACACATGGCACACCTGCGTCAACGTTGCCATTGATTTAATAATGTTATCAAGCACATATTGTAGGGATTGGGGCAATTCACAACCAGATAACGTGGGACTCACCTTTCCACCACTTCCGGGTGCCCCATGGATGATTGATCGCCAGGCTTTTTAACTGCCGGACAGCATGGAGCACAAAGTCATCTGAAATCACTAATAACTTTTTTTATTGCATTCGGATAGCTGTATCTCTTGTTGAAACGTCATTTCTTTCAATAAAATACCAAGTTTTCTTTCGGTTTCCTTTTATTTTATTCATCACCTGTATAAGGTACACAACATACTGATCATATCAAATTTACACAAAATATTCAAACGCATCGCAAGAGAAAGACTATTTATTTAACTAAAAGATAAAGTATTGCATCGCTTCAAGGAAGAAGTTAACAGCAAGGTAGGTGTCCAAGTGAAACGGATCCCTGCAAACAAGAAAAAAATATAATTACGAAATATTCAGGAGCAGAATACAGTGAACAATAAGATCTATGCATGTCAAACGAAATACAAGCTTGGTGTTTGGCATGGCACACACTATCGTTTGACGGGATAAGTTGAAAAGGATCCAACACAATGGAATTTTTTTAGATTGAAATTCATAATTGCCACTTAACGCATAACGTGCCAATTATCATTTTGGAAAAATGATTTTTGTCAAACATACAATTACCAAAAAAATTTAATTTGTTATTGAGCAATGATAATTATGAACTATATTCATAAATGGAGCACGGCATCTGTCAATCTCTTACGGTTTCTGAGACAATCGACTTTTGAAGTTTTGGCATGCAAAACAGTACTTCAGGCTGCTCAAATCATAATAAGATTTACATATTCTTGTAGGAAAAATACTCAGGATCCCGAATCTGGCCTCGGAATCGAGTTATCTCTTACGGTTTCTGAGATAATAGAGATTTAGTACACGAAGGTCCCAAAAAATGGGGTTGCTCCAATCATGACAAAAGCTACATACTCTTATAGGAATTTACCTCCTGATCACGAATATGGCCTCGGAATCGTCCTAGCTCTTCCGGTTTCCGAGATAATCGACTTTTTGTGTGCGAACTTTAAGGGTCCTAGCTCTCACGGTTTCCGAGATAATCGACTTTGAAGTTTAGGCATGCAAAAACGGACCTTTAGAATGATCCAATCATTAAACCACAATGAATCATCGTTCTGCACGACTAAACATTACAGTAAATTATCAGCAAAAGCTGCACGTTTCATGCCTCCAGTAAAAACTCGAATACGTCCTAAACCTTGATAGCAATGTCAATTCCGAGTACAGATTCGGAATCCTGGGGATTTTTCCTATCAGAATATGTTGCATTTGTCCACATTAAACCACAAGGAATCATCGTTCTGCATGACTGAACATTACAGTAAATTATCAGCAAAAGCTGCACGTTTCATGCCTCCAGTAAAAACTGGAATACATCCTAAACCTTGATAGCAATCATGATAAGAGTTACATATTCCGAAAGGAAAAATACTCAGGATCCTGAATCTGGCCTCAGAATCGAGTTATCTCTTACGGTTTCTGAGATAATCGAGATTTAGTGCCCGAAGGTCCCAAAAAATGGAGTTGCTCCAATCATGGCAAAAGCTACATATTCTTATAGGAATTTACATCCTGATCACGAATATGGCCTCGGAATCGTCCTAGCTCTTCCGGTTTCCGGGATAATCGACTTTTTGTGTGCAAACTTTAAGGGTCCTAGCTCTCACGGTTTCCGAGATAATCGACTTTGAAGTTTTGGCATGCAAAAACTGTTGCAATTAAATTGCTTGTAGAGGATGTAGATCAATGAAAACACTTTCTTCCAACTGTCCACAGCAATAAGTTAGTTGCAAAGTGCACACTATGCAATCCACATCAGTGTTGCTTTCACATACAGCAAACTCAGTAGAATTTTCAAACATACGTTGACATCGGATATATGGCAAACAACACGCCTACTTATCTGATTTGCACACTTATAACAGTCTTTACAGCAACCAACACAATTGAAGTGAAGAAGGAAAGATAACTTTTAACTTGAAACTCAAGAAACTGTGACAGAAAACACAGCTAAACTCAGCACAACTTGTCACGGAACATTTGTTGTCAACAAGAACGAAATTCCAGAACACACATAGAACTCAAAACAGAACGAATCTGATGTCAAAAACGTCATCTGTGACGTCACTACAAAAACAAAACAGAACACAATATGCCACGCGCGCAGATTTAACCAACAAATCCCCCCTCGGGGTATATTCGCCCATCACTTTGGATTATCCAAATCCTTCAGATTAGGTTGTCGCATGGTCGCAATGTGGCTCTTCGGCCTGATGATCATCAGCGGCCATTGGTAACTCTTCCACTTTGGTACCGTCAATAGCAGGAGCTTCGTGCGTAACTGGTTGTCTCGCGTCGTCCTGGTCATCACTGATGTAGGCAATGTCGTCATAGTCTAGTACACCACTTAGGCTGCGTTTATCGTCGATTTGTTTGAGCGTGTTAAAATAGCTCCCACTGCTCTTTCAGTTGGCTTTTCCGCGTGACACGCCCCCGCGGGAGCGATCCTCCAATCGGCGATCGCGGAAATCGCTGGGACAATTTAGCTT
>JAVBJR010000849.1:0-2911 GCA_031546965.1 Dysgonomonas sp. | reverse complement strand
AGAAATATTATTCAGAAACGATGTAAATAATCCGCTGAATCCAATGGTGCGAACCGCATCCGAATCCGTCCGCAAATAAAGTTAATAATGAATTTCTATTGGAATTAAATTAAAAATTGAATTGGCTACAGCGCCATGTATTTGTAGGCGCATAAACAATAGTTTCTGACATGTCCGGTAGATGGCGTTGCACCTTCTGCAAAAGTTTGGAGCATATCCTGCGCATCTTCTGGGCTTCGTATGCGACACCGTTTTATGTAATCGGTACGGTATCGACTAGTATCGATGATATTGATTGTACCGGTACACTAGGTCGGTTTTTCGGTTCCATTGCTCCTTTTGTCGATCGGAAAACGTCCAAAGGAGTGGGTTTTATCGGTTTTCAGCGAATATGACGAATATAATTCGCTTTCAGTGCCTTTATAAACTAAGTACGAGTGGTAAGCAAACATTGTTGTGAATGTTAGATTAATATGCGAGGCTTATTTTTATGTTTTTTGTGTGCAGGTCATGGAAGTATTGCCGCATTCGGTGCTAAAAATGTTCACACGGGACTCGATTCTTTGCAGCAGCAACAGCAACAAGCGAAGCCGCAAAAGGTGTTATAAACGCGTATAAACTACTATAAAGTCGAGAGTTGGGATTATTACTTGTCTCGTAACGTTTCATATGTTAAACCCATGCAGACCAAGTTTGGCCCATTGAAGGACCAAGATAGGATCTTCACCAATTTATATGGAAGACACGACTGGAGACTGAAAGGAGCATTGTCAAGGGTGTGAACTTACTACAATTAATAGATGTGAAAATACTGGTTTTAAGATAAGAAATATATAGTAGTTGCTGAAATAATTGACTTAAAACAAATATTGTTTAAAATTAATAATTGGCCATGAATTAAAGAGGATTAATATAATACATATATTCAGGGGTCATAGCGAACCTATAAAAACCTTTAAAAACCTTTATCAAAACTGAAAACCTTTAGTGATATAGAAATAACCTATAAAACCTATAATAATTGAAATGAACCTATATTTTTGAATCCAATCCATGGTTGTTTATTGGTGAAAGAAACAAAGTGGTCTCAAAAATCTTGTTGGTATTGAAATTGCTGTCGAGTACATTGGTGTTGCAAAGAGAAGACTTGAGGAGTCCCAAAGTGCTCTGATGCATTTAAGCAGCAAGAAACAAAAGATTTTGGATGTGTATGAGAAAGCTGCAGCAAAATAATATACCTGAAAATTATTTAAGTCTGTTATTATGTTTTTTATGCTATGTAATGTTTGAAAATATGTTAATTTTTCCTATGCATCGTATGCCTAAAATTTTAATAAAAACCTATAAAGATGAACTATTTTTTCACCCATGAAACCTATATTTACCTTTAATTCTGGAGGAAAACCTATTAAAAAAAAAAAAAAACTATATTTTTGTAAGTTGGCGCTATGACCCCTGTATATTTCATTGTGTTTTTCCTAATATAAATAGAAATTCCATTTTTCTTTTTCCTTTTTACATTTTTATCGTTGTAATATATTCTTGATGTATCTATTCTAGCAAATCGTTGGACATATTTAATGTGTTAAGTGATGCAATTAAATTCTATCTCCAACTGTCTTTTAAATTTATATTATATAGGGTGACTGGTACAAAACGAAAGAAATCTTACTAAAAGGAGTGGATTGGATCATTCAAGAGACTACCAAATCAGGATTGAGAGGCAGAGGAGGTGCTGGATTTCCAACCGGTCTCAAATGGAGTTTCATGAACAAACCATCAGACAGGTAATTCAATAAATTGCGCACTTAATGATTTCCACCTAATTTTCTTTAATTAAATCTATGCTTAATTTTGTACTGTATTTAGACCCAAGTACCTTGTTGTCAACGCGGACGAAGGTGAGCCGGGAACTTGCAAGGACCGCGAGATCTTGCGGCACGATCCGCACAAGTTGATCGAAGGTTGCCTCGTTGCTGGGCGTGCTATGGGTGCAAGAGCGGGTAATTATTTATTGACCCAGCTTTGTAGTATGTATTACAACGCATTGTTGTGTTTTACAGCTTATATTTACATCAGAGGAGAATTTTACAACGAAGCTTCCAATATGCAGATTGCCATTAAGGAGGTAGAATATCCATCTTTGGATATTCTGTGATATTTTAGGCATTTTAATGGAAAAATGTATAATTGGCAGGCTTATGAAGCTGGACTGATTGGACGAAATTCTTGCGGCTCTGGTTACGATTTCGACGTTTTCATGCACAGAGGAGCCGGTGCTTACATCTGCGGAGAAGAAACGGTGACCTTTGTGTTTGTCGTCGTTGAAAGCTGGCTGCACTTTTAAATTATTGTCATCCGTCATATTTTAATTGTTACATTAGGCTTTAATCGAATCGCTAGAAGGGAAACAAGGCAAACCTCGACTCAAGCCACCATTTCCCGCTGATGTGGGCGTGTTCGGTTGCCCAACGACCGTTTCAAATGTTGAAACGGTTGCGGTCGCTCCGGTAGTTAAACTGTAGTTCACCTTTAAATGACAATGTATTACATTTTAAAATGGGTTTCTCTCTCTTAATAGACTATTTGTCGTCGTGGTGGTGAATGGTTTGCCGGTTTCGGACGCACGAGGAACAGCGGAACGAAGGTGGTTCGATCAGATGGTCTTGTATTGGTTTGCGTGAATAGTAGATAGATCTAGTCTGACGTGTCGTATTTTTGGTAGTTGTTCAACATTTCTGGCCACGTGGAAAAACCATGCACCGTCGAAGAGGAAATGTCGATCCCCTTGAAAGAACTGATCGAACGTCATGCGGGTGGCGTGATCGGTGGCTGGGATAACCTGCTTGGAGTTATTCCAGGTGGGTCTTCCACTCCGGTCATTCCCAGACGGTAAGTTGTTATTATTACT
>JAVBJR010000509.1:0-4633 GCA_031546965.1 Dysgonomonas sp. | reverse complement strand
ATGCATTATCTTAACTATTGTGGAGGGTTCAATTTAAAATATGTCAGTGCTTGCTATAAAATGTGGTCAACACAGTCTTCACACATGCAGGGGTGTGACGCGATGTGAAAATGTGAAAAAACTTAAAAATTTGGACCTGCCCTAAAGTCATGTGAAAAAATGTGATAAATGTGAAAATTGTAATAGGGACATATGTGAAAAATTTGAAAAAAATAGAATATTCAATTGTTTTTACATTCCCAAATTAATACTGTAATAATAATGTAATTTCATTCTTTAGTTATGTAGTTTGCTACTACTTTATGAGGTCTCCATTGGGCAATGCATTCCTTTGTTTTATTTCATTTAGTATCGTTTTCAGTTTTATTTTTGCTTGCATCTTAAGGCGAACATAACTTACTGATCTGAACATTCTCTGGTGAGTGGCATTCTTAATTTTGTTGAAAATGCTTCATGATTGGGCTATGTGTGTTTTAACTTTGATTTGTGGTTTTCATGTAAAGTAATGAAATGTTGTTACTGAAATAATGCAATAGGAAAGAGGGTTTTGATCTAGTCTTAATAATCTTACCAAGTTGAATTATAAATTACGTTGTAATAAGTAGATGTGAATTTTGGATTGAATAATATATTACAAAATTCATCTTAAAGGAGAACTGTCACCATTTCCTTACATACCCTAAAAATCTCATAAAACGTGAAAAACATATTGGTGAAGTCAGATTTCTATTATAAAATGAAAAAAAAAGTTATCAGCAATCTAAGCACAATGTTGTAGCTCCGCCCCTTAATTCGTTAAAATTCGATTTGAGGTACAAAACGTTAACGTTGTGCGATTGTTGCATTGCCAACTGTTGTCCAGATCTCCAACTATGCTTGTATTTCAATGAAATTGCCGTTTTCCTTCCCCGAGAACCGCAAACAGACGGATAACGTACGTACCCGGCGGGGGTGTGGTTGAGCGATGAGCTAAGTAACCAAGTAGACCAATAGAATGGCGTATGCGGTTACTTAGCCGATTTCTTTGAATAGCAATAGCTCAACATCACTGCATCCTACAAAATTCACAACCTGGCTGAGTATTCTTCCATACTCGATCAATTTAGTGACCTAATTGTCTTTGCAATCAAAAATAACGAAAAATACCCTGTCAGTTCTCCTTTAATATGATCTGACATTGTTATGATTTTTTTACAATTAAAAATGATTTTTACCCTGTCAGTTCTTTAATTCAGCATCACTATGTTTTAGGTAAACATTGTATGATGTTTCATCACAATAATGTGCGTTTTAATTATGAAAGTATGTCTACCAAGCAAATTATTAATTGATTTTCAGTTGTCAATTTTTTTAAATATATGTTATGAAAATTGAGAATTTTATAAAATGCATGAAGTGAAATTAGTGAAAAAATGGTTTTCGAAGTTGTGAAAAAATTTGAAAAATTTGACTATCCCGTCTCACCCCTGCATATGGTCAGGTTACTGAGGGCCACCCCTGTGTAAAACCTGTGGGACTTAACGGTTCCATAGTCAACTTAACAGGTTTCTCTGTACATTTCACTGGGATTCCCAAGCTTAGACATTTGAATTGGGAGAATATGTTTAAAGATGATGCACAGACTTCCAATGCTTGAAATTACTTCATCAAATTTTAATTTAGCAATAGTTGTCATGTTGTGGTTTGTGTTTTTATATATTGTACCCCTTTTTTTTACTTTGTTTATATAGCCTATATTACTCTTTATTTTGTCTTTGAAAACCTTTTAAAACCTATATCTTTTAGTAAAAAACCTATAATTTAGCCTATATTTTTCGTTTGTACCGCTAAGAGGCCTGAATCTATGTCACGAGTCGAAGGTCGTCAACCTTGGCTACTCGTGCCACAGGCCAAAGGACAACCGGGTTGCGTCATTATCTTGCTTTAGTAAATCCCTGTTCCAAGAATCTGAGCAACTGGTACAAACTGGACTCCCCCTATATAAACTGCAGCTCTTCTGTGTCTGGTGCCACAATTATTGAGGACCTTCCAGTATATGGTTCTTCGACTTCTCCTGCTCAAGTCTTGGCGTCTCCTGAAGTCCTGGTGAACGACCAAGTCTGAGTGTCGCTCTTCGACTTTGCTCCTCGTCGCGTCTCCAGTTCACGGAAGACGTCCAGTCGGCCATACCCACGACATAGTCGGGGTAGAGCCCTTGACAATCTAGGACATCCTGAACAATCTACATTCGTTGATTTTCCGAAATAGTGCCTCAGTTTTTCAAGATTGAGATCATAAGTTTCCGAATCGCGATTTACCACCCCAAAAAGCGCTCCTTCCGGTCACGCGCGATGTCCTCCCTTAAAAACTCTTTCCGTCATATATTCTGCTAATGTATGCACATTGTTTCATTTATAAATATTCCATATGATCTTAAATAATATTTACTTAAGAATATTAAACATTGAAATTACTGTTCAAAAGATCACGGAATTACATATTGTATAAACAAGTTGTAAGGCATTCAGTGAAATATATTTGGTATTAATCCGAGGTGAACATATTAAGAACATTTGAATTAGCTCTTATAATAATTTATGTAATTTTTATTTCAATAAATATACCGATAGATTCTTAATGCACTAAAGATTTTATTTAGTTAAAATGATCTTACATTATAAATATTTTCACAAAATCCTTATTTCCTTTTATTAACATATCCATACAGCTATGCAGAGAATTATCCTGCAGGGCATATCATGCAGCATCCTGCACGGCTGTATTATAACATAATAACTGTGACGCTACACACCGTGAATGGAATTATCATGCAGGACGTATCATATAGGAATCAGCATGGGGCTGCAGGACTTATTTTAACAGAATAACTATCACCCACCCACAACCGTGTTTGGTAGTATCCTGCAGGAATTGTCATGCAGATGTCTGCATGGGAGTGCAGGATTTGTTATAACTAAATATTCTGTGCAGGTCTTGGCCCCTAATAATACAAAATATTCAAACTTTAGTAGGGTTTGTCATATTTAGACCGTTTGAGGGAGCTGAAGTTGTTTTCGTTGGAAAGACTTCAAATTCTGGGGGACATAATTCTAGTTTTTAAGTTTATTACATTAATTAACCTAGTGCTGAGTACTTTTTCCAGTTTATTGGAGAGAGTAAGACAAGGGGACACCATTTCAACTTACGGGAGTAGAGACCCCGACTATTGATGTGCTATCTAAACACGAATACATGCATACGCGTATGAGCATGAATAGCATGTACACAACGTAGAAAGCGACCCACGGTTTGGTTTCACTGCAAATGCCACAGAGCCGTGCAGCAGTGCATCAACGTTGCAGCAGCAAACATTTCATATGAATTCACAGAAACGTTAAATAAAAACACCAATGACGTGTTTAGACTAATCTCGTCCCTGCCGTCAACTTTCTAATTGGAACTGACAATGTAAACGGAACGGTTAACATGGTGTGATTTCAATAACCTTCACATAAACGTTCAAGGTCACAGAGGGTACATAATCATATTGACCGAATTTTTCATAAGCTGCCAGATGTTTGAGTGGCTCTCCATAGATGGGACACCCTGTATATATATAGTTAGATAATGATATATTAAATCCGGCCAAGCTAATCACGAAGCTGGTGCATGCATGAGTGGGTCGGGATACAGCATAGTTTTCAAATATTGGACGAAATTCAGTAATTAAATGAGGAAACGCTACAAAAAAGTTGAATTCCTTACAGTGATACCCATTTGCAAGCAATTTCCCTCGTGTATATTTATAATACCGTTGCTTCTCTAATGTGATCCACGTCATAGCCCAGACCACATTTAAAAGATTCTATAAAATCCGTAGAATTGAACTAGATATATCTAGCTAGATACATGCATGCCGTATATACAGGGTGGTCCAAAAGTGTTGCCTGTAGAGGAATAACGAAAAAATGGTAGCAGATACGTGGTATATGCCCATATATGAAAACAATCTGAACAGGTGGGCCGATCGCCGAGGCATGCCGGGAATGGCCTTGAGTATCATTTTCAAGGCCAATTGAATTCTATATCTGAAGCCGTGCATTTTAGAACCATAGTTTAAATAGGAAAGTTGTAGAGCATCACCTGATTAGTCAGGAAAGTGAGTCAGATTCCTGTTTTTGACTAAGCACAGCCGCGTACAGAGAGCCAAACTTTGAGCTATGTGTGCATTGCAGGTCAGCATGCAGACAGTCACAAGCACAATGCAGAGAAGGTAATTGCGCAATGTGTTTAATCTGGCATGGAAGGTGCCAAATGCGTCCAATTGCAGTTGCACGATTGTCATTGTATGTATGAAACCATTCGATGGCTGCCCTGCAATGCACACATAGCTGAAACGGTGGCATTCTGTACGCGGTTGTGCTTAACCAAAACTGGAATCTAACATGCTTTCCTGACTAATCAGTTGATGCTCTACAACTTTCCAATTGAAACTAGGGTTCTTAAATGCACGGTTTCAGAGGTAGAATTCAATTGGCCTTGAAGATGATACTCAAGGTCATTCCCGGCATGCATCAGCGATCGGCCCACCTCTTCAGATTGTTTTCATATATGGGCATATACCACGAATCTGCTACCAATTTGTAGTTTTTCC
>JAVBJR010001201.1:0-2672 GCA_031546965.1 Dysgonomonas sp. | reverse complement strand
GCATGTGTTGCATTATTGTAATAATGTATTTTGTTTACGATTTTTGATTAAATGAACAGATCATATATATATGTATATTCTTTCATTTTTCCAGTTTGGTGAATAGGCCAGTCCTCTAATTCCAGTAAACTTTCTTTAATTTGTTCCAAATGCTGTAGATTTAAAGCAGTATTGCACGGATTATAATTATTGGTCGATTTCAATTAAAATATCGTGGAATTCCGGTTGGTTTCTTGTTGATTTGACGCGTTCTGACCAACTAAAAATAGTCTCTTCGACTTCGCTTTCAGGTCCGCACAACGTCACTTTGGAGGTCATTTGACATACTTTTTCTGGTCGGTCGCGACCTCGGCTAATTGACCAGCAAATGGACGTCATTTCCGACCCCCTATCCCAAAGCCAGGGGTTTATTCAATAATATATTCCCTATAAACCTACGATCAAACTTTGACGTCTAATAACTATTTTTTACTAATTTCCAGAGATTTTGTTCCACCACTTGCTTTCTTCATGACTTTTCTTCATTTTAGTATAAGTTTCAGGGTATCTTACAAATCCTGTTCTGTTCACCTTTAATTCATTTCCTGTTGGGAATATTTGTATTTGTTTAATTCAAGTCCATTTGTGAATATTTGTAATTGTTTAATTCGAGTCCAGTTGGGAATATTTGTAAATTTTAATTAATAAACATTTTATATGTCCCTTAGCACAATGGATTAACGGAGGACTACAGGAGTGAATTTTACAGGCAAGATGAAAAAATTAAAATTTGCTGAACAGGTTCCTGCAGTAATACGGTGTGCACAATTAATTTCTGCAGGAGCGATTCCTGTAGGAATTCCTTCTGATGGGAGTCAGCAGGAATGTCTGCAGGATATTTGATCAATATTCTGCAGGCCTGAGCAGAACATTTTGCAGGAAAAACATCTGCAGGACTTGCAAGATCCTGCAAACAGATTTTGTCTTGGGTCCGCCGTTCGATAGACATCCGTGTGCTATACTTGGGTGGTAACTGAAATTGGTAATTAATTATAACGGGTCAATTAATTATGTTTTCAATGTACATACGCCGGAAATGGAGGTCTTACTCAATTTCTCTCTCTCATTCGCTCCCTATATCTTCTCTGGCGATTTCTTTCATTTAATCTCTCTAACTTCTTGATCCGTTCCAATGCTTTTGCATGGGCCTGTTCATTTTGAAGTGGATTTTCCTGTAAGGGTGATTTCGAACAGGCTTAAATATTGGAAGACATAATATATATAATATATTATTATAATATTATATTATAATATATATAATTAAGTGATAATTTAGTTAACAGATAACATGATTCAGTGGTTGTACCAGTGGTTGTTAAAATCGATTTATTACAAATTCTACAATAATTGATCATTACTAATTTTGTAATAAATGAGTTAATGTTTCTTTTAAACTAAGTTATCCAGTGTCACTTTGGTATTGATTATATCTTGCACATTATTTATTGTAGTTCATAAACACATTATTTCACAACATTATTACAGGAATGAAATCCTTCCACTAATACTAATTAGATTTCATTAATTAAAATAAAATTAAAACAAAACAAACTGAACTTAGTTCCTGTAAAATATTGAAATACCATCAAGTTAGTTGTTATTTACTAACAAGATGACAAAAATTGCAAAATAAATAAAAACTAACTTGACAATTTAATTTAAATATTTTACAGGAACCAAGTTCAGTTAGTATTTATCTTATATTCTTTTTTAAATAATGAAAACTAACTTGACTTATTGGTTCCTGTAAAATATTGAAATTTAACAGTCAAGTTAGTTAATGAACATTAATTCATTAGCTAGAAATATATAATCCAATAAATTGACTTGGTTCCTGCAAAATATTGAAATCCGATAATCAAGTCTGTTTTTATATTTTTAATTTTAGTTATTTTGTTAGCAAATAAAAACTAACTTGACTGTTGTCAAATAAAACATAAGGGACTTTCCATAAATGACGTCCGCAAATTTTGCGCATTTTTAGCCTCCCTCCTCCCCCCCTTGTCACAAGTTGTCACAAATGTCGAAACCCCCCTTTAATAAATGATGTCACAAATTAGTCAACCCCCCCCCCTCTCGTTTTTCCCCAAAATATACATACTCATGTACATTATATTTTTTATTCATCAATATGCCATTATAACTATATTGCTGTGCCCATGGATTGGTCACCCATTTGCCAATATCACTTATAATGGGTAGTATTGCAAGAGGAGTGTTCATTGGAATGCAGTCTTGCACTGTATTTAACTTGTTATTAAATTGTTTGTATTCAATTTCTTTAATTTAATTGTTTTTATTTAATTTGTTATTTAATTGTTTTTTTGTTTTTTTTTTAAACAATTTACTGCTAGACCAGTTACATAGATCTAATGCCAATTTTTGGAGTATTCCACTATGTGCCTTTTATTTGCTCATGAATTCACTTTTATCCTCTGGTTAAAAAATCGTACATTTAAAGGAGTTCTGACAGGGTCACACCTTAGGTAACGGATTTCAAAAATACTGGGCACAGGTCATCAGGTATACTACCTGAAGTTACAAAAAAATTTTGAGCCCGATTAGTTGAGCAATTGCAGAGATGTAGCCGTTAGTCGTCTCCTATACCTTAACACAGGCGTTCGTGAAAAGTT
>JAVBJR010001069.1:0-42648 GCA_031546965.1 Dysgonomonas sp. | reverse complement strand
TAAGATAAACATACTAAACCCTTTTCTTTTAAACAATCTTTCCATGTATAATTACCTAATATTGTTAAGTTCTAATTTTGTTTTAGAATACAAATTTAGAAAGATATTACTAAAAAATGATATATTCTAAATTTAATTAAGACGAATAAAGGTAGGAAAGATTCGATCGATGAAGTATTTTTGCTTAAAAAGCAATATCTTTGTAATCGGATCAGATATTAAGTTGAGTAAGAAAGATGAAAATTTTTGAAGTTATAACAGTTTCGGAATATGGTGGGGCTCAATCTGTTGTAGCAAATCTAATACAAGGATTAAACAACAACGATGAGGTCTTTATTCTATATGGAGGAAATGGAGAGGCTTGGAAACATCTTGAAAAGAAGGTTCATTTGATTAAAGTTTGTGAACATCGAAAAGAAATTTCCTACAAGGACTTATTTCTAGCTTTTAAATTATTTAGGTTACGGCTCAAGTATAAACCCGATGTTGTTCACTTGCATTCGTCTAAGATGGGGGCAATTGGGCGCATTGTATTCAATCCGAAAACAATAGTCTATACGGTTCATGGTTTTGACTCGATCAGGAAAGCTTTTCGTAAATTCTTGATTGTAGAGAAAATCCTTAAAAATCGGGCTGCCAAAATAGTAGGAGTCAGTAAATATGATGTAGATTGTTTACTTGAAGAGCAAATTACCAACAATGTAGAACTTGTTTATAATGGGGTAGTGGATCGTACCTCAAATGATCTGTCTTCTTTTGAGAATGAAATTCTAAAAAATAAGATTAAGGACATTAAGAGCAGTTATACTCATGTTATTATGTGTATATCAAGGATTTCTCCTCAAAAGAAATTTGATTTGTTTTTGAATATTGCAAAAGAAAGACCTCAATTTGCATTCGTTTGGATTGGCAATAAAGACTCTTTGACAGATTTGCCCTCTAATGTTTTTTGTTTGGGAGAAGCTCATTCAGCATACATTTATTTAAAATATGCAGATGTTTTTATTCTTCCGTCTAATTATGAGGGGTTGCCTATTTCGTTATTAGAAGCCTTATCATTTGGTATTCCCATAGTTGCGTCTAATGTGGGGGGGATTGGTGAGGTCTTAGATGGTAATAACGGCTTTGCAGTGGATAATACTGTTGAGTCATTTATTAATAAAATAGATTATGTGTTGCAAGATTCGGTAAATTCTCAAATAAAAATCAAGGCTCGTGAATCTTATTTGAAAAATTTTGCTATAGACAAAATGGTGAAAGGATATACCTCTATATTTAAGGCAATATATAACAAAGCAAATCGTTAATAAGCATATGTCAAAACCTCTAGTATCAGTTTTAATACCCTGCTATAATGTCGAAAATTATGTGGTAGAATCTATTTCGTCCATCATGGATCAGACATATACTAATTTGGAGATTGTTGTTATAAACGATTGCTCAACGGATAGTACTCTTCAAAAATTACAAGAATTAGCTGAAGAGGATAGTCGAATAAAGATTTATAATAACGAAACAAATTTAAAACTGATAAAAACCCTTAATAAAGGGATAGAACTTTGTACGGGTAAATACATTGCTCGCATGGATGCCGATGATATATCGTTTCCTGAACGAATAGAAAAACAGGTGCTTTTTTTAGAACGAAGTACCGATTATGATGTTGTTAGTACCATGTTCTATACTTTTAGAACAGGTAAGTCGAAGCATAATCTGTATGTGAATCCTAAAACACACGAAGAGTTGCAAGCTTATCTATTATTCAGATCGGGAATTTGTCATCCGGCAGTAATGATTCGCAAAACTCTTTTTACTGAATTGGGGTTGAGATTTGAAGAAGAGTATTTGCACGTAGAAGATTACGCATTGTGGTCTAAAGCCATCTACTGTACAAAACTGGCAAATATAGGTGAACCACTTTTGTATTACAGAGTTCACGAGTCTCAGGTTTCGACATTGAACGAAAAAAAGCAAATTGAGAATAAAAAAGAAGTATTTAAAATTCATTGTGAGAAATTGGGCTTGCCTTCCGATCCTGATAATTTAGAGGTATACGCATCTGTTGCAGAATGTATTCCTTCTCAATCGTCGCTTGCTTATATTGATAAATGTGAGTCTTTTATGAAACATTTGTTGGATAAGAATATTCAACAAAAATTTTGTTCACCTCAATATTTAGAGAGAATCTTATCTTTACATTGGATCCGTATTTGTGCAAACTCGCAATTGGGTTCAAAAGTATTGAATAAATGTTTTAATTCGTCGCTATACAATAAAAAATACTATAGCAAAAAGGATATGCTAATATTATATATCAAATGTATATTTAAGATGGAGTATAAAAGATCATTTTGGTATAAACTAGTATTTAGATAAAATTTTATGAAGAAGATATTGTCAGTAACGATATTATTTGTTTTTCTTTTTTATACTTTATATCCTCAGGCTATATCATTCTTCGGGTATTCATTTTTGTTTACATCCGGAGTATTAGGTTTGGCGCTATATTTTTATAATGGAAGACCGTTTAACGAGGTCATAACCATTATTTTATCATTCATACCATTTTTATTTATGTGTATGCTTACTAGGTATATTACACCTTTTCAAGATCCATATGTATTTGATTATGCAAAGAGTCAGTTTGGGTGGGTATTTGGATCATACTTTGTAATTACCTTTTTCTTTGTGATTCATCCTAAAGGCAGTTTTACTCTACTCTTATATTATATTGTTGGGGCGATATTTGTACAGTGTATAATATCTATTGCCATGTACAAAAATACCGATGTTAGAGATTTTTTTAACTCTTTGCAAATGATGGATGCTGTAGCTCAAATGAAAAGACAAGAAACAGAAGGTGCCCGTTTATTAGGGTATGGAGTTGCTTTTTTTGGAGCAGGAATATCTTGTGGTTTTGCTCTTATCGTTTTGATATATATCATATTGAAAACAAAATTAAACTTAATCTCTCTTGTATTATTAGGAGCTATGTACTGTTTTATTTTGTATATAGGTCTACTTTCAGCCCGTACAACTTCTATAGGTCTCTTTGCTAGTATTGTACTGGCTGTTATTCTTATCTTTACAGGTAATAAAAAGAATGTCAGAAAAGGGCAATTCTTTAAATTTTTGGCTGTTGCTGCTCTATTTGCATTGGTAGGTCAGATGCTTGTATATGTCTATTTTCCTGAGTTTGCAGACTGGGCTTTCGAAGCTTTTATTAATTATAATAAAACCGGTGAATTTAGAACCAACTCGTCAGATGGTTTGGAGAATATGTTTATACTTCCATATACATTCGATCAATGGCTTTATGGTAGGGGAGATATGGCGTTTTGGGGTAGTGATGTAGGTTATACACGTCTATTGTTTTATATTGGACTACCGGGAACAATAGCATACTTCTTTTATCAGTTTATGCTTGTTAAATTGTCGTTTACCAATGACAAAGCATTTATATATACTCTATTAATAATGTATGCGTATAATTTAGCATTAAATTATAAAGGATTGTCTGACTTAAATTTGTTCATGTACTTTTTTATATTTTACTTCCTTCATTACAGATATTATATTTATACACCACAATTGTACAAGCTTGGAAAATTCAATGCGACTAAACTTCGTTATGCCGTTCAAAGCTCGACGCCCCGCAGGAGGGTTTAGAGTTATGTATGAATATGCAAATAGGTTATCAGATTTAGGTTATGATGTACATATAACTTATCCTCTGAAAACTACTTATATGGAATATCGTCTTCCATATATCATGCGTCTTATATTATCGTACGTAGAAGGTTTCAGAACAAGTAAATGGTTCGATTTTAGACCTGCTATTTCGATGTCTTATGTTAATTCGGTAGATAACAAGAATATAGGTGACGCTGATGTTGTAATAGCCACTTGGTGGACTACGGCAGTAGCTATGGGGGCTTTGACTCCTCAAAAAGGTCATAAGATTAATTTAATTCAAGGTTATGAGAACTGGACAGGTCGCGAAGACGAGCTCCACTTATCGTATGATATGAAAGATGTTACAAATATAACAGTAGCTTCTTATCTGAAAAAAATTGTAGAGAAGTACACCAATAATCCTACTATTCTTATACCTAATGCAATTGATAAAGAGAAATATAAAGTGTTAAATCCTATAAAGAATAGAAACCCTTTTTCTGTTTGTATGTTATATTCAATACAGGATATCAAAGGGTCGGTTTATGGAATGGAGGCATTAACTAAGGTAAAAGAAAAATATCCCCAATTGACTGTTGAGTTATTTGGAATATGCCCTGCTCCCGAAAATTTGCCAGACTGGATTACTTTTTATCGAGACCCTAAGGATTTGTGTTCGATTTATAATAAAAATGCTGTATTTATCTCTAATTCCTTGACCGAAGGGATGGCATTGACTCCTATGGAGGCTATGTTTTGTGGTTGTGCTGCTATATTGACCGATATACAAGGACATGCCGAATATGGAAAAGATAACGAAACGGCTCTCTTATATGTACCAAAAGATTCTGATCAGTTGGCAGATAAAGTAATAGATCTGATTACGAATAATGAAAGTCGCATATCTTTGGCAGAAAGAGGACATAATTTTATCCAACAATTTTCGTGGGATATTGCTGTCGAAAAGATAGATAAGGTTATTAAGGAGTTAATCCATAAAGGAACAAATAGCTAATTGTTGTTTAGATGAAGAGAAAAATTGCAGTTTTAATCCGTGTATATGATCGTATTGAGGATCTCAAATATAATCTTCAGATTATCAAGAAAACATGGACAAAATTTGATTATCATATTATTGTCGTAAGTAATGGTTATCCTGACGGGTATCGCATTGATACAGAGTCTATACGATGTATAGATAATTTTGTGGCTTTAGAGCATAATGCAGGACATAAGAAAGGAAACTCTCAACTGTTGCTCGAAGGGCAAAAGTGTATTCCTGCCAATTGCGACTATACCGTAATACTGGAAGCTGATACATGGGTATATACAGACCAAACAATAGTAGAGTATGTAGAATTTATGGAAGAAGCATCAAATATAGTGTGGGCTAGTGCCGACTGGTACGATAAGGACTATGCTATGGCTGTTGACTTTGCTGTTATAAAGTCCGACTTTATTCGAAAGAATGGTAAATTATTTGATTTTGAGATATATCCGGAATGTTACATTGCAAATTATTTGAGAGATGCTCATGTAGGATTTAAGTGGATAACCGAAAATATGCCTGTACACGTACCAAGTTATGTGTCTAAGTATCCTTATGTAGACGACTCAACGCAAAGACGTTTTTATGTGTTTCCAAAATCTAAAATGGTTACCCACCATGTTGAATTTTTAAATGGAGGAATGCCTCAAAAGAAACGCTATTTTAATATAGTTGCCAATTATGATTTCTTTAAAGAAGAACCGGTATCCAATAAGGGATGGAAAAGGTTTAAGATGTATTTTTGGATTAGATTGAGTAAGCTTTTTATAAAGAAAAGCTGGTTTCAAAAAAAATATTATAGAGATATTACCCAATAAAGAAAGTATGTTTGTAGTAAATGGTAGGTTTTTAACTCAGAAGCCAACAGGAATTCATCGGTATGCTTTTGAGATATGCAATCAACTCTACGAGATGGGAGTCGATTTCTATGCAGCTGTGCCAAAAAAGGTAAATACAGACTATAAAGTTCGTTTCAAGACGGTTGAATGCGGGTCATTAAATACTCATCTATGGGAGCAGGTAAGTTTGCCTAGATATTTGAAGCAACAGGGAAGCCCACTGCTGATAAGCCTTTCGGGATGTGGACCATTAAACTATTCGAATCAGATAATTACGATACATGATGTTTCGCACGAAAGACATCCCGAATGGTTTTCTAAAAACTATTGGCGTTTTTATGGATATATGTTTCCCAGAATAGCTAGAAAGTCTCATGCAGTTATTACGGTCAGCGAATTCTCTAAAAAAGAAATAGAAGATGTGTTTAGTCTTCCTTCTGATAAAATTCATGTAGTAAATTGCAGCATACCGTCGTATCATACCGATGATTCGGATAATATTGAGAGCAACAATAATTCGGACGAAAGGTATATTCTGTCGGTTTCGTCTATGGATCCACGCAAGAATTTTGTCCGACTTGTAGAAGCTTTTAATAATGTACAAGATAAATCGGTAAAATTATATATTATCGGGATGCAGTTTAAGGCATTTAATGCGCCCGATATGGAGAAGCTTATCAGTGAGAATGTTGTCCTTACAGGCTATTTAGATGATGAGTCGTTACAGCAAATGTATAAAAATGCACTCTTCTCTGTATATCCCTCATTATATGAAGGATTTGGTATACCTCCTTTGGAATCTATGTCGTATGGTTGCCCTGTAATAGCATCAGATATACCCGGATTGAGAGAAACTAGCGGAGATGCGGCACTGTATGCCAATTCATTAGATGTTGCTGATATAACGCTTAAAATGGATTTGTTGATTCGTGATGCTGAATTAAGGGACGAATTAGGTAAAAAGGGTAGGGAGCAGGTAAAGAAATATTCGTGGAATAAATCGGCTCAGCAGCTTATCGAATTAGTAAAGCAATTTTCATAATCTATTTTATTATGAAAATAGCATTATTAATTCATGCACATACTAACCCCCATCAGCTAGCCCGATTAATATCGCGGCTACATCATACAGATATTGATATCTTCGTGAATGTAGATGCAAAGGTTGATATAGAGTTATTTAAGAAAAATATAGCGAATGTATATTTTCTAAATGATAGAGTAGAGGTTGTTTGGGGACGATTTTCTCAATTGCAACAGATACTTAATTCGTTTAACGAGATTGTAAACACTAAAGTTGCTTATTCTCATATTCTATTCATTAGCGGATTAGATTATCCGATTGTTCCGATTTCTAAAATAGTTGAGTTTTTACAAAATAATCAATCTAAGAGCTTTATAGATCATTTTAAGTTGGGAAACGATAGCTGGTCAAACCTAATGAGAAAGCGGTTCGAATACTGGTTCTTCTTACCTGATAACGATATCAGAAATAACCATATAGTAAAGAAAGTTCTTCAAAAAGTGGGATTTAAGCGTAAATATCCATTCAGAGAAGTATACTATGGATCGTGTTGGTTTACTTTATCGATAGAAGCCGTAAAATATCTGCTTGATTATACCGGAAGAAATCAGAAGACAGTAGACTTCTTTAAGCATACAGGATGTTCTGACGAATTGTATATCCAATCGGTTTTATTAAATTCGCCACTAAAAGCAGAGATGGTAAACGAGATCTACCGCTTCTTCGATTGGGGTGATAAGGGTAAAAGCCCCAAGATATTAACTTCGGAAGATTTTCCTAAAATAGCAGCATCTAATGCGTGGTTTGCACGTAAATTAGATATAAATATCGACTCACAATTGATGGATAAGTTGGATCAACTAAATATGGATAAACAATGAGTCAAGATAAAGTATCGGTTGTAACCGTTGTATATAATGCCGTATCTATCGTTGAAGAGACTATAAAGAGTGTCTTAGCCCAAACATATACTAATTTGGAATATATTGTTATTGACGGAGGTTCTACGGACGGTACTATAGACTTGATACGAAAGTACGAAGACCGCATATCGATATTTGTAAGTGAACCCGATAAGGGGATTTACGATGCCATGAATAAAGGCATAGAAAGGGCTACAGGCAATTGGATTAATTTTATGAATGCGGGAGATCACTTTTATTCTCCATCTGCAGTTTCGAATATTTTTGATGTGCCGGAAGATTATTCTCTCTATGCAACAGTGTATGGTGATGCCGAGTATCGATTGAAATCATTTTGCTATATCAGACAGGGGTATGAGTGCGACAGCAATCATTTTATGCCATTTTCGCATCAGGCTGCTTTTGCCAGAGCCGATATTGCTAAGAAAAATAAGTTTAACTTGAAATATAAGATTGCTGCTGATACCGAATTTTTCTTGCGTCTCAACAGAGAGGGCTACTCTTTAAAGCATGTATCGGTTATTGTATGTTCATACGATGCTTCTGTGGGCATAAGTATGAATAGTGAAGTAAAGCATGCCAAGGAGTTTGTAGACATGCAAATAGCATATGGTGCTCCTAAGGATTCGCCTTACTTCAAAGAATATATACGGAAAGCCTATATCAGACAGTATATGAGGCGTTTGATACCTCATTTTATGTGGGAGCAAATACGGGAGAATAAAATAAAGAAACAATCGGATATAACAATAAAAGAGATCTAATTTAGATCTCTTTTATTATTTCTGATTAAAAGTTCTAGAACTTTCAATTATAGATTTTCCTTTTTTGCTGTCATTTTAGCTTTAACAACCTCATATATTGCAGGTAGAATCGAAACTATCACGATTATAATAACCACTTTATCCAGATTTTTCTCAACCCATGGCATACGTCCTATAATAGCACCTAATGCACAAAATATAGTTACCCAAGCTATTCCGCCAATTACATTATAGGATAAGAAGTGCTTGTAACTCATTCTTCCCATACCTGCAACAAAAGGGGCAAATGTGCGGACGATAGGCACAAATCGGGCAAGAATGATAGTCTTACCACCATGCTTTTTGTAGAATTTATTTGTTTTTTCAAGATATTCTTGTTTGAATATTTTAGAAGTCGGATTACTGAATAACTTTTCACCAAAGAGTTTCCCAATGGTATAATTTACAGCATCTCCTAATATGGCAGCAACAATCAATACAGCTATAAGCCAATATATATGAAGAGGATTATTATCTCTAACAGCAATTGCTCCGGCTAAGAATAGGAGGGAATCACCCGGTAGAAAGGGCGTTACAACCAATCCTGTTTCACAAAAAATGATAAGGAAAAGAATGGCGTAAACCCACATGCCGTAATCAGAAACCAGCACATCCAAAGTGCCTCCTGTATCTGTTAACAGGTTAATAAAGAATATCCAAAATTCGTGTAAAAAATCCATGAAATAATTTTTATAATTTTAGCTAGCAAAGGTATTTCTTTTTATTGTCAATAGGAAATATTACCAATGCTTTAAATGGTTATTGCTTTTTATCTTCTTCATTGGATCAAAAAGACCTAAATACAATCAATTTTCCACTGGTTTCTATTGTAAATGTATCCGATTCAGCCTCATTTAATGTAGCTTGCCACCAATTGGTAAAGACCCTGTTTTGTATAGGGTATTTTAGTCTGTCGGAAGTAACTTCGCAGGGTGAAATACTGAATAACGAAACTTGTTGACCGGGATAAGTCTCAAAAATATTCGAAGTATTAATCGCATTGAATATACCGTAATTGGTAATCATGCAGATATTATCAATATAGTCGATGTAATCAGCCAATAACCCAATATTTGCGATAGAATGATCTTCTCTTTTACCGGTGCCTCCTAAAATAATGAGGTCTTTTTTGCCTTGTTCTACGCAATATTGTACCGATTTGGTAAGGTCGTTGGTTTCTTGCTCTTTTATCTGGATAATAAGGTCTTGGTATTTCAACTTATTTTCGTCGGATAATGAGTCACAATCACCTACAATTGCCTGTGGTACAATGGATGTGAGAGAAAGGGCATCAATTGCTCCATCGCAACATACTATATAATTGTTGTTGTTGAGTACCGAAAGAGCTATTTCATGGGTGGGAAACTCTCCGTTTGCCAATATTACAGCTTCGGTTTTGGTTTCTAAAGTAGGTTGTTTATATATTTTCATTTATGGGCTTTGTTATCATTCTTCTCCATTTTAGATATCCAAATACAGATACTATACTGTAAATAAGATACATAATAGAGGTTGGGTAAAGGTCTTGGTATAAGTATAAAAAAACCGATACGATGTTTATAACAATGAGTAATAACCATTGTTCTACATACTTCTGTGCCAGCATCCACATGGCTACAATGCTAATTGTTGTGACAAAACTGTCGCCATATACCACTTGACTATCAGTATATGTTTGCAAAATAAATACAATTATACCAAAGATTACAATAGATGCTATAATAAGTGGCAGAAATAGTCGGGTAGGGGTATGGCATAAACCAATATCCGTATTTGTTTCCGAATTGCCGACAGTAGGTTTGTACCACTTTATCCAGCCATATATTCCGGCTAATATATAGTATATATTGATGCAGGCAAAAGCATAAAAGGTAGCATGTATAAATACAAAAGTATAGAATGATGACATAATAATTCCCGTCGACCACATCCTAAGATTGGCTTTGTATTCATAATAGAGATATAGAAGCCCAAAAATAGCTCCTACAATCTCTATCCAGTTTATTTTGATGAAGTTTACGATTATTTCCATATAGTTAAACTAGTTACAAGTAGAGACGCAATGTTTGCGTCTAAAGTGACACTATAATTTCCATTGATTGTAGGGGCTGGGCTCTGCCCTGCCCAACTCATAAATTTGCAGGCAAGGCTCTGCCAGACCCTACAATGTCCCCTAAAACCTAATACCCAGTTTTGCCATTATATTAGTTGTTGCTTGAGGAAATAGACCTGTATAAACAGCTTTGGTATTATCCTGAAATTTATCGGTAGCTACCCAAGCATTAGCCACATATTTTTTATTAAATATGTTATTTACAAACAATTGAAGGTCTATTTCACCTATTTTTTGAGTTTTAAAGGTATAACTCAGGGCAAAGTTACTAACAAAATAATCAGCAAGTTGATTTTCGGCATTAGAAGTATTGTCATAATATTGTTTTCCTACGTATTTGCCAATCAGAGCCAGTTTAAGGGCTTTGTATGGGGTAACGGTGATAATTCCGCTACTAATGACATTGGGTGAGAATGAAATATCAGTAGACTTTAAATGCTCCGAAGTTTGCCCTATATAGTTATAGTTTGTTTGATTATCGTATAAATCGTAATAAGCAGTATAGTCTTTTATTTTATTTTGACTGATGGTTACGTTAGCATCCAAACTTATCCATTTAGTAAATCGATAAGTGCCAATAAGTTCCAGTCCCAAACGATAGCTATCCGGTACATTTTCCATCAATTTATAGCCTACATCATTCAGTTTACCGGTTTGAACCATTTGATCTTTATACTTCATATAATAAGCATTTGAGTTGAAAGAGGCTCTTTCTGAAGTGTATTTGTATCCTAACTCATAATCGAGCATTTGTTCGGGTTTGATTTGTTGACTTCCACCTCCTTTGACCGATTCTTTTATGTCAGTACGCAGAGGTTCGCGGTGAGCTAAAGAAAGAGAAGCATATACATTATTCTTAGAATTGAATGAATATGAAAGCCCTCCTTTAGGATTGAAGAAGCTATAATAGTTATTATTAGTGATGTCTTCTAAGTCGTCGTCAATACCTTTCATCCTGTAATCAATATAACGATATTGCAGGTCTCCGAAAGCAGCAAAATTTTCTGTTATATTATAAGACCCTTTGGTATAAATATTAAACTCTTTTTTGTTAGCATCATTCGTGTACCATTTATAGTCGGAAGGTATATTTTGATTGTATTTAGACCATATAATGTTACCATAATGATCACCAACATAAGAAGATAGCATAACACCTCCAACTAGGTTTAGTTGATCTGTAGCATAGTTTAAAGTAAGATTACCTGTGTAAAAATTATTCTCCATCAATTTTCTAGTAACCATATCCGAGGATTTATATAATGAATCTTTTATAAATTGAGGTTTCAAATCATAATTAGAGAATTTCCGATTCATCTTATAATTTTCATAATATCCGTACCCATGATTATAATTTAACCCTACATTGAGCGATAATTGATCCGTTAAGGTATTAGAGTATGTCAATTGTAGTATGTTAGAATAATAATTGTCAGTTTCGTTGTCATAATAATGCACGTTTCCGGCATCATCATAGTATTTTCCTGCAGGATTGTATTTGCGATCTACTTTCATTTGCTCGGGGCTAATACCTTCCCATGTGATTCCTGTATGTTGAATGCCATTGATATAACTTAATTTAAATAGCTGATTTTTCTTGTAATAAGACATTGCTGCGTATGCTGAACGGTGGTTGACTTTTCCGTTTCTAATATATCCGTCACCTGTTACACGAGAATACCTTGCATCAAACGAAAGTCCGTTTTTTAGAATACCCGTTCCGGCTGCAATAGTGGAGGTAAAGGTATTGTAGCTGCCAATAGCGGTAGAAGCTTCACCATAAGCTTTGGATTTTGCCCCTTGACTCTTTAGTGATATACTTGCTCCAAATGCTGCTGAACCATTTGTAGAAGAGCCTGCGCCTCGTTGCACCTGAATACTTTGTAGAGAATTAGATATGTCGGGTATATTTACCCAATATACTTCCTGGCTTTCGGGGTTATTTAAGGGCATACCGTTTAAAGTAACATTGATGCGGGTAGCATCCGTACCTCTTATTCGTATAGCAGTATTCCCAACACCCGATCCATCTTCCGAAAAGGCTACTATCGAAGGCATTGTTTCTAAAATATAAGGAATGTTTTTTGCTGCATTGTTCTCTTTAATTTGCACGCTATTTATATTTGAAAATGCAATAGGAGCACGTTCATTAACTCGTGTGGCTGATACAATAATCTCGGTGAGATTTACTTGTTTCAAACTGTCCGGGATTTCTTTCGAGAATATAGAAATACTGAATAGAAAAGCTGTAAGAAAAATTATTTCCTTTTTCATTTAAATAATTGATGGTTAATGATAAAAATGCAAAGCACTTTACCGGAATTAATTAATAAAAAAGGGGATAGGAGAGTTTACCTTTAGTTTTGAAGTAGTATGCATTGTGCGTAAAAAGCATATCTATTTCCCTACGCCGGCATTATCCGGATCAGGTTGTATGGGTATAATCTCAGCCTTGCGGCACCCCTAAGATTGAAGACAAAGATATAAAAGAAAAGATATAAAATCGACAAGTTTATGTTAAATATGACAGTTGAAGTGGGATAGGGGAGACAAAAAAGAAAGCTCCTATTTCTAGAAGCTTTCTTTTTAATATATTGTTCATTTAAATTAGTAACGTGCACTAACTACGTCCCAATTGATTATTTTCCAAACTTCGGCTAAATGATCAGCACGACGGTTCTGATAATCCAAATAGTAGGCATGTTCCCAAACATCAATACCTAATATTGGGGTTAAGCCTTTAACTATGGGGTTGCTACCATTGGGCTCTTTTTCGATCGAGAGTTTGCCACTGGCATCTTTGGCTAACCACACCCAACCAGATCCAAATAAACCGGCTCCGGCTGTATTGAACTCTTTTTGGAAATTTTCGAATGATCCGAATTGAGCTGTAATTGCTTCAGCCAATTTTCCTTGAGGAGAACCTCCTTTACCAGGGTTTGTAAATGAAGCAAAGTAAATATCATGGTTCAAAATTTGACCTGCATTGTTAAATATAGCTCCGTCACTTTCTTTGATGATGGTAGCAAGATCCAAATTTTCGAATTTAGTTCCGGGAACCAAATTATTTAGGTTATTTACATACGTTTGCAGGTGTTTACCGTAATGCAGTTCTATAGTTTGTTGACTAATAACAGGCTCTAAAGCATTTGTTGCATATGGCAACTTAGGCATTTCAAATTTCATAGCTTTTATGTTTTTATTATCATTATTATTTGTTTGATCTTCAATGTTTAAATTAAAACTGAGTAAAGTCATCAGAAAGTAAGACAGCATTGTAGTCATATCTCTTGTTGTTTTTAATTTAACAATATGCAAATAAAACAATTCTAATCGATATTTGTTTCAAAACCCTGATGTTATTTATATAGATTGTTTCTAAGTGTGTATTGATAGGGTATATTCTTTAACATAAATCTTTAGTTAGCTTAACGTTGCAGTTTTGTAATATTTGAATCTACAATATTATAATTAAACATAATGGTAATTATGTAACAAATGAATAATTTATTTACGTTTGCAAAATAAACTAAATAATTATCACATGTATCAAGGAGTATATTCTATCACACTATGGAAAGGTAAAAGAACATCCTTTCATAAAAAATATTTTGTCTTCGATGGTTTGGGCGGTTTATTCTTTGACACACTTGCAGAGGCTCGAAAATATGTAAGAATTAAAGCATCCCTTTTAAAAAAAGTATATACAGATACAAAACACTACTATCGTGTTCTTTCTGACATTTATTTAGACCGCTTAGTTAGTTTTCGTTCAAAAGAATCTACTTCCAATATTGTGAATTTTAAACTATCTGAAATATTAGATTGCTATAAGTATCTCGGTCGTTCTATATTTCCACAATACTCATTACCTAAGATAAAATTTATTTATACTGAACTTATTAATATTTCTAAACTTCTGAATCTTAAGTTAATGACTAAGAGTTTAAGCGAGTTGTTTAATGACTTCTTTACTCCCTACCCCGAATATCGTCCTGCTAAAAAAGAAAAAGTTAATCATATAAAAATTACTCAAAATGTACAAGAAAAATGTATTATCTAAAGTTGGCTTGTGGCTTCGGTCTTTTCGTTGGTTTGGGTTTTGCTATGGCAATGCTGATTATCTGTTGTTTCCCTGTGTTCCTGTCTGTTTATATCGTGGGCGTATCTGTGCGTCTTTTACGTGGTTGGGTCTTGCTATTGGCTTCGAAATTCGTAAAAAGAGTTTGTAATGAATAAGCCTAAACCTCAAAAATATGGTTGGCATACCTGCTGCGAATGTAATATGCCTACTGATTTGTTTACCGATAAAGCATCTATTTATTCTCATAAAGGGAATTGTTTTTGTTCAAAATTGTGTTTCGCTGGATATGCTTATCGTATTAATAATCAGTTTTTAATCACTTATGTAAATTTATAATTATGGAATTAACTCCTGTTCTTCTTTCGGGTCTGCCTGTTGTTTCTAATGATGCAACTCTTAAGGCCTTAATGTATAGTTCTGCTTTAGATAAGGCGGTGCTTGTGGCTTCTTCTGAAATTGGTTCTCCTACTTCTGTTGTGAATAATCATTTGGGGTCTGATAATACTTACTCATTTGGTAAGGAACTTAAAATTTTCGATCTTTCTATTTCAGACGATTTAATTATTTCGGAGGGGGCTACTCGTAATGAATCGCATTATTCAGAGGTTCGTTTTCTTCTATACAATAGCCTTTCAAATGCGGTCAATGTGCTGGTTACTGCTGATTCGTTAACCCGTCCTGCTGGGGCTGTTTTTTCAATTCCCGCACTTTCTTATTTGGAATTATCAATTTCTGCGTATGGTCTTAAACGTTTTTTATTGAGTAAAAGTTATGAGTAATAGACGGATGTTATTTACAGGGCTTATTGCTCCCCCTCCTCCCCCTCCTTATATTCGAGGTCGTGAGGGTTCTATTCGGGTTTGGTTAGATTCTCGGGCTTATGATTATATTGCTGTTCGCCCTTATGATTATGATAAAAATGTTCAGTTAGGTCCTAATGATGGCAGTTATAAGACTTATAAAACTATTGTTGTGGGTGATTACGAATGGATGGTAGACAATCTTTTTATTGAATATGTCAATAGAATGGGTACTGCATTGGCATGGGCAAACTTAACTCAACCTGCTATTGACCAAATGAATCAGTCTTATCAAGTCCAAAATAATGTGTCATTGGATAAGTTTAATAAAATCAATGGCAGCTATGTTGGCAGTTATGATACTGCTTCGTCTTTTCGTAAATCTTTTAAAGTGTATGACCCGACAAATGGTAATTTATTAGATGGTTGGGATTTGCCTTATTATGTTGATTTTCTTTCATTGATGGGATTAGCTCCACAAAGTAAACCTACTGTATTTGAAAATGTTAGCGATTTCTTGTTTGCTAGTCAATCCGATGTTGGTGATGATTATCGTGCTGATTGGTTTAAATCACTAAATATTAGTGGTTTGGGATTTACTCCATTAGGTCGACGACACTCTAATTTTGAGGGGGTTGGCGGTCAAACGTATATGGGGTATAAAGTTGAATCTTCATTCAGAATGAAAGATTATACAGTTGGTCAAATGGTATTTGATTGGACTATGGGAATTGCCTTATATACAAATTTGTACCACTTCGGACAGGCTAGATACTGTAGACGGTTGTCCGATGGTGAATTAGGTTATAAATTGTATGTTGCTGCTGATAACGATATGGTTTTGTGTGTTGCTGCTACTGAAACACTTCCTTATCCTCTCTTATCTCATGGCTGTGAGCGTGGTATTGCTACTCGTTATTTAGATAAAAACAAAATGACGGTTCGTTCTTCGTGGTCACAAATACAGGCGGAGGCTTCAGCTATTACTTCGGCTATTTCAGTGTATTAATCTTTAGGGGGTCTTAAAACCCCCTTGGATTTATTATAGGTATCGCTATTCAAACTTTTTTATTCTCTTCTACAATGGGTATAATTTTAAAAGAAAACAACATCATTTATACAAAGATGCGACACGAAAAATTTTTGGGTTCATCCAAATATCGTTTCGATGTTGTGAGTAATGCTGTTGTTTTGAAAGAAAAATTAAAGCCCGTTATACCTCTAGTTAAAGAAAAAAGTGAGAATCAAGATGACTTGGATTACTTAGAAAAAAATCGTACTGACTTCTTACGGGAAAACAACCCTGCTTACGCATTTGTAGAGCCGTGTGAGCCATTACCCCGTGATTATGAACCTGCGGTTAAATTGATGAAATTAAACAAGAAATTCGTACGGGAAAAGTGTTCCGCCTTTTTTGGGTTAAAGCGTTCACGTGCGTTTTTAGCATTTTATACTATATCTTTTCCTATGGGTTTTGATGATGATAGTTGTATGAAAGTTTTTAATACATTTTTAACTCGCTTAAGAACTGATTTCAAATTTGAATCTTACTTATGGGTTGCTGAGAGACAACAAAATGGAACATTGCACTTTCATTTACTTACAAACACTTGGATGCCTATTAGACGTGTTAATTATTATATGGCTAAAGCTATTGAAACACAGGTCAATAAACATTCTATTGATGTTCAATTCGATGTTGAAAAATATAATGGTGTTGATGTTAAGCCTGTTACAAAGAATAGGAAAGCTTTGAATATTTATTTGACAAAATATGTTTCAAAAAATTCATTAGCATTGCATCGTCGTCCATTTCATTGTAGCCGTGATATTTCGGAACTATTTACTGCTGAAACTTTTCCGCATCATCATTGCAATGATTTTAAACACATTGCGGACGTTTTAAAGAAAATTGTTACTACTGTTGTTGATGGTGAGTTTGCTAGTGTCGAATATTTAGCTACAAAGCAACCTAATGGTAAAATATTCAATCCTCCCGATTCGTGGTATTGGCTTCGTGATTTCTTCAATGAGTTGATATATGAGAATCATCATTCAAAAATTAAATTCAAAATACTAAAATGAAAAGAAAATATACTGTTATATGCTTTTCAAAAAATAAACACCCTTTAAAATTGAGGTTGGTATCTCGTGATTTTCGGTCATTATTTTATTGGCTTGTAAAAAATGGTTATGATTGGACAGCAATAAATGTCTATGATAGATATGCACACGAATTTATTATACAATTAAAAAATAGTCCTTATTATTGGACACAAATAGAATCATTATGAAAAACGAAAATATAAGCCCTCTAAGGAGGCTGTCTGTTAAGGATTTGAGTGTTTTTTATGTTGTATCTCTTGGTACGGCATTGAATAGAAAAAAAGAGATTCTTTCTTCTCTCGCTGAAAAAGGTATAATTAGAGATTATGTTACATTACAGGATTTGGCTAATCATGAGGGGTATACTTTAGATTATTTATTCAAGATGCTATTTTATAAAAATGTCGTTAATCCTACGCCAATTTATACCAATTCACACTAATTTATATCAAATCACATCAATTTCGTCTAAATGTAAATTTAGTAGTTAGTAATCTTTGTTCTGCAAAAGATTATTAATTACTAAATTTTTTTTATATGCTAATAGTTTCTTTCACTGGTAAAAAAGAAGTATCAAGTTTGCTATTTCATAAACCCGTAAGCAAAATTGTTGTTCGTGAGATTTTTAATCCCGAAAAAGCTGCTGTAGAATACCCACAAACAAATGTGCCTTATGCTCGTGTTCGTCTTGTGGATGGCAATAACGGTAGTTCTTCGGAAGTTGTGCCTAAAATGCTCTTAACGCATTTGTCTGAACTTGCAACAAAATATGAGGGTTTTGACGTTCGTGCTGGTTCTGTTGATGACACTGATACAGGTAAACGTGTCTTGTCGGGTGATGGTGTGTACTCTATCATTCTTGGTGCTATTACTGAAAATGGCAAATTTGCATGTGTTGACCTTTCTAATCAAAAATATTTTGATTTGGAGTTGACAGGATTAGACGAAAATGCTACCTATGAAATTTACGGAATTGAGGGCTATCAAGTATCTCCATTCGTGCGTAAATATTCAAACATGTATCTATCTCGTGATGAGATGCAAAAAAATATTGTAGTTGGTGACAATGAGTTACTTATATTGCCTGTTATCGGTTTGGAAGAAGTACAGTTCTATCCGTCAAATGGTAAATCGTTCACTCTTAAAGCATTTGAGTTGCATTATGATGCGATGTGCAATAATGATATTGCAAGCGTTAATCTATCTCGTGGCATTCGCTTCAATGTAGATGATTTGACGGCTAATGTGAAACTGCCTAAAGACGCATTGTTAACTCATGTAGGTAACACTCTTCGTGCTGGTGGTGGTTTTTCTCCTACGGGTGCTGTAGTTGATATTTCTCTAGGTTATGAAGACTTGACCGTTATTGACCTTACAGACATTGTCAGTTTTGACATTCGTCGCCCTGCAAATCTTGCTCACGTGCCATACACGTTCTACATGGCAGATACAAAACTATCCGGTAACTAATTAAAATAAAATACAATGAGTTTTTTTAAAGAAGTCGGAAAAATCGGAAAAGCTATTGGAAATGTGACAGGAAAGGTTTTGAAAACTGTCGCTCCTATTGCCTCTCTTGTGCCGGGCGTTGGTACTCTTGTGTCGGGTGCTGCATCTACACTTGGTGAAGTATTATCCCCAACAAAACAGGCTGCTATTGTGAATGCAGTGCAACGGGATGGTGTTGTAAAAGTGGACGAAATAGAAAAAACTATTTTAACACAAAATCCTGCATTGTCGGAAGAAACATTAACCGCTGTGGCTACTGAAATGACAACTCGAGCTGTGTCTGCTGTGCCTACTGCAACTATCAATGACACTGCAAGTGTTACCGATGTTGATTTTATCACGAAAGCGTATCAATGGGTAAAAGGTCACATTGTACTCGTTGGTGCTGCTATTATTGGAATCATTCTCTTTACAGGGAAAACAGGAAAAAAACGCTCAAGACGTTGGTAATAACAATTAAAACAAAATAAAATGGCTTATAATAATTATAAATACGGGGGTGGTCAACCTTATGGCGGTTATGGTAACTCTCAACGTCCGCCCTACAATCCCTCTTATAATCGTTACGGAAATTCGGGAATGCGTTCTTATCAAGGTGTTCAGCAATCACGCAAAAAATCGGGCTGTAAAATTCAAATGATGGATGGTTCTCCAATTATTAGTGGATGGAAAGTTTCTAAGGGTCAAATGATTACTCTTTATGCTCGTCCCTATAAGGGGTCAAAAGAAACTACCTCTAAAAATGGTAAGAATTGGATTAATCTTTTTGTTACGTTGGTCAACAAAACCACCATGCAAGAAACTAAAACATCGGGACTTTTTGACCTTGACAAGAAAAAATTGTATATAAAAGATTTCAATCTTATTGCTACATCCAACGGTCAAGGCGGTTATTTTGGTAAACACATATCTAAAACTTATAACCGATGAAAGAAGTTGTAACAATCAAAAAGGTATTCTCCTTTGCTGAAAGTATACAAGAGTATCTGAAAATCGTTAAGGCATTCGTAAAAGGCTATGAAGCTTTCATTTTCGAGTTAAAAAACGAAAGTAATGAGAAAGAATGATACTACCCTATTAGTTGTGGTTATCGGTGCAATAGCTCTATTTATTGGTTATCAATTTAAGTCAAAAGAAGCTGCGGTAAAAAGTGCTGCTACTCAAATTGCAATGAATGAAGCTGCTAATTATGTAAAGAGTGAGGCACAGGTAACTAAAGACTATTTTGGTTCGTTGGGTAACCTTTGGAAACAAATTTGGAAACAATAAAGTAAAAAATCACTGGCACGGGGTGCGTGCTATACAGAACTAAGTATAAATTCTAAAAACAAAAAAAAATGGATAATCTAGTTAAGTTAGTAAAAGATAACATCTTGGTAATTGGTGCGGTTGTTGTCGCTTACTTCGTTTTTATAAAAAAAAAGTAATCAGTACCAATCAAAACAATAACGCTGTGAATACAACAAATACGTCAAATAGCAATACGAGTTCTTCTCTCCCTATTGGGTTGCGTAATAATAATCCGTTGAACCTCGTAAAATCAAATAACGCATGGTTAGGGAAAATATCAAGTGATAATAGATTTGAAAAATTTTCATCTCTCGAATATGGTATTCGTGCTGGGCTAATAAATCTAAGGACGTATTACGATAAGTACAAATTGACCTCTATTTCACAAATCATTAGTAAATGGGCACCAACAAGTGAAAATGACACAAACGCATATATTGCCACTGTTGTGTATACGATGGGTATTCCATCAGGTGCAAAATTGAATAGAGATAAAGATACATTCGCAGCGTTGTTTTCGGCTATGTCGGCTGTTGAATTAGGTTCTAAATTTGGTATTAAAAAATCTGAAATTTTATCAGTAATTGAAAAGTTTAAGCTTTTTTGATACGATGAAAAACACACCTTAAAAAAGACTACGGCGACTTTGGAGGTCGCCGTATTTTGATTAAGTATTTAATTATTAAAATTTTAAATTATGCCTGCATTTCTTATTATTGTTATGGAGTTTTTGAAAAAATATTGGCTTTATATATTGTTGGCTTTTGTCGTTATATATGTATGGCGAAAAATGTTTTTAGGTACTACTAAAATCGAACATAATTATAAAACTACTGGTAATGAAAGTATTTCAAAAGCAGATGCCGCAGCCCTAGCAAATAGATTATTTCTTGCTATGGATGGTGTCGGCACTTCTAACGATGTTATTAAATCTGTATTGTTGCAAGTATCTAATAATTTGGATAATCTCCGATTGGTTTATAATGCTTTTGGAACTAAGGAATACGGTACTTTCGGCTCTCCCGTTTGGGGTTCTGGCACTCCTACCGATTTAAAGGGGTGGCTTCATGCTGAGTTATCGGGTGGTGATTACGCTTCATGGGCGGTATTGTTTTCTGCTGCTAATATCTATTGATATGGTTCGTATAAACAGTTATATGTTAGATGTTTGCTTTAGCTTTTGTTTTATTGAATCTCTAAAAGAGATTGCAAATATGCAATTGCTAACAAATATTGTTGATTTTTTGATAATGCTTATAATGGTTTTCTTTTCGAGGTTGCTGACATCTCGATTAGAAAAGCATTACAAGCGATTTGTTATTAAACTTTTAAAAAGAAAAAAATGATTATCGTAAATAACGAAATGCTCGGGTTATGGAAGTCTTTTGTTGCTTCTGAACTACGAATAGCACAGGATAAGTTAGCTATTGATTTTCGGGCTGTGTTTGTGGGTCAATCTTCATCTATGGGGGTATTATCTACCTCTCCCACTACTGTATTGTCTACTGATACAGGTGTATGTTTTGCTACTTATGCAGCCGCATCAGATAGTTACATATTCGGAGGCAATGACGAAGACTATTATCTATATTTGGGGCATTTAGGTAATTCGCTGGATTTGATAGTTGATGACACATATAATTTGACAATACAGGGGGATACAACCCTTAACGGATTCTTTTTTAAGGATATAAAAGTAAAGGGTGGAGATTTGCCTACTAAAATTTATGTGCTTCGATTTAGGCGTTTAGCTTCATAGAAAATGAGGGAAGTTAATATCTTCCCTTATTTTTATTCTTTATTGCAGTAAGTATTAAGTCTGCTAAATAATCGGCAGTTTCAGTTAATATATAATCATTGTAAGTTAATGAGTTGGGGATTCTTATAGTGTAGTATCCTTTCATTAGTGAATGATACGTTCTTTTTAGGTCTGCAAGTGCTTGTTTGCTATCATAGTTGTGATGTTGTCCGTCTACTTCAATATTAAGTTTTATTGTAGGTATTGCTATGTCTATGTGTTTAAAACCATCGAATTTTTCTAGTTGTGCAGGTACTCCCCTTTGTTTTAGTTCAAAATATAATGTTAGTGCTTGTTCTGTACTTATGTATTCCATTTTTGCCAGCCATTTTTGATGCTCTATGCAGAGAGGGATATTGTATTTGCCTATTGAAAATGTGGCTACTTGGTTGCTTATAGTGCAGTTACATTCGGTACAATTATTCATGTTATATTGTGTTATTGTGTTATTATTCAGTTTAATAGATTTTTATCTTTTAAATTTTAACTAAATTTGTGCGTAAAAATACGATGTAATTAGCTTACTGTCAAATGATTTAGTTTATTTAACATAATAATCTAATTGGTAATTATATAACATTTTAAAGAATTCGATTTTCGAGTAAGAATCTGATTTTATCTTTAAAAAAAGCGAGGTCATCAAATGAATGATAACCTCGCTTTATAAAAGTTTCTAGTAGAAACTTAGTATTTATATTTTTCCAGTTCAGCGCTTACAGCTTCGTATTCTTTTTCCATATTTAGATTATAGTATACGTTTTGTAATTTTACTAACATCTGTTTTACTTCTGTTTCGTCAGCTTTTCGGCTTCCTAAAACTGTTTTATATTTTTCCAATAATGGGTATGCTTTGTTGTACAAATCTTTAGCTTTGTCATCTAAAGCAGCTCTTTCTTTAGCCGAAGTTATATTACCCGCTTCTTCTTTCAAGTTTTGAGCTTGAACAATATAAGAAACAGACAAACCTTCGAGAGCTCTTTCACATGCAGCATCTTTACTTAAAGCGGTTTGATAAGTAGCATCTGCAGTAGCAAAATCTTTCTTTTCGGCATACAACGAAGCTTTAACACTGTACATGTCGCATGCTCCGGCAGGATTATTAGCTATTGCCTTGTCAAGATATGTGATGGCTTGTTCCGATTTACCGGCTTTGATGTACTGATTAATCAAATTAGGAACAAAGTATTTGTTTTCAGGGTATTTAGCTGCACCTAGTTCCAATATTTTCGCGAAATTAACGCTATCCTTTGCGTTCTCATATTCGCTAGCTAATAACTCATATGCATCACTTTCTTTGTAAGTACTGTTAGGAGTAAATGGCTCAGCAATTATTTTGTTCAATAATTGGATAGCTCTTGCATCTTCTTTTGCTTGTATTGAAGTGATAACAGCATAGTACTTAATTGTTTGGAAAGTAGTATCACTTGTGTTTATTTTGTCTTTATCATCAGCAAATACTTGCAAAGATGGCAATTCCCAGTATTTTTCAAAGAAAGTAGAAGCTTTACTATAATCTTTTTTATCATTATAATAAATACCACCGTTAATAAAATAAGAATGATTAGCTCTTAATATAGCAGCTATGTCTTTTCTGAATTTATTCTTTACTTTTCCTTTTTCATCGGGTGCTTGTCCTAATTCATCAGATTTGACATAAGGTGCATATGAGTTCAATAGAGCATCATACATAACCCCTTCGTCAAAACTTTTTTGAAGCATTTGACTTGTTCTTTGAAGATCAAATACTTTGTTCTCAATATCACCTGCTATTTTCCATGTTTCGGGATCATTAGCTGTTTCAGGATCTGTTAGTGCCGGTTTAATTAATTCTCGAGCTTCAGTAAAATTGTTCGAGTTCATATCACTCTTAGCATCTTTTACCGCTTTTTTCTGTGCAAAAGATAGAGCTACTACCATACACAATGTTGCTGTCAAAAGTACTTTCTTCATCGTCTATTAAAATTTTAATAATTATTATTCAGCAGAATTTTCTTCGTTAGAAGATATATTATTTTCATTATTTAATTCGTCAGATATTATTTCGTCATCAAGGATTATTTCTTCATCTTTTTCAGACATAACCTTACATACCGATGCTATTTGGTCGTTGCGTTTACCTAAGTTGATGAGTTTAACCCCTTGAGTTGCACGTCCCATCACTCTTAGGTTATCCACTTTAACACGAATAGTTATACCCGATTTGTTGATAATCATTAAGTCATTTTCGTCTGTAACATTACTGATAGAAACAAGTTTACCTGTTTTATCAGTAATACTCATAGTTTTGACCCCTTTACCTCCGCGACTGGTGATGCGATAAACCGGTTCTCCGTCTTCGTCATTCAGTCTAGTACGTTTTCCGTATCCTAGTTCAGATACCACCATAATAGTTTCTTCCGGAGCATCTTTAGACATGGCAATCATACCGATTACTTCATCTGTAGGGTCTTCATCTATACGCATACCACGCACACCGGTAGCTGTACGACCCATTTCACGTACATCCGATTCGTGGAAACGAATAGCTCTACCATTACGATTGGCTATCAATATTTCGCTGTTACCATCAGTCAACAATACTTCGATAACTTTATCGTCTTCACGAATTGTTATCGCATTTACACCATTTTGACGAGGTCTCGAATATGCAGCCAAGCTGGTTTTCTTAATAACTCCTTGCTTGGTACAGAACACAAGATAATGACTATTTACAAAGTCGGTATCATTAAGACCTTTGATTTTAATAAACGCATTAACTTTATCTTCGGCTTCGATATTCAGCATATTCTGGATAGCTCTACCTTTAGAATTTTTGCTGCCTTCGGGTATATCGAATACTCTTAACCAATAACATCTGCCTTTTTGTGTGAAGAACAACATATAGTTGTGCATCGATGCAGGATAGATATATTCAACAAAGTCGGTATCACGTGTTTCAGAACCCTTAACTCCTACTCCACCTCTATGCTGAGCTTTAAATTCCGATAATGGAGTTCGTTTAATGTACCCCAAGTGAGATATAGTAATAATCATTTCATCATCAGCATAAAAATCTTCCGGATTCATCTCTATATCCGAATAAACGATTTCACTGCGACGATTATCACCATATTTATCTCTTATCTCTATCAATTCATCTTTAATAACTTGCATACAAAGTGCTTCATCATTTAAGATACTGTTAAGATACTCAATTAGCTTTTGAATCTCTGCATATTCGCTGTGTAATTTGTCTTGCTCCAGTCCTGTTAATTGACGCAGACGCATTTCTACAATAGCACGAGCCTGAATTTCGGATAATTGGAATCTAGCAATTAGTCCTTCCATAGCCTCTTGAGGCGATTTAGAAGCACGTATAATTGCGATTACTTCATCGATATTATCGGATGCAATAATCAGTCCTTCCAAAATATGAGCTCTTTCTTCTGCTTTTTGCAGGTCGTATTTGGTTCTGCGGATAACAACTTCGTGCCTGTGTTCTACAAACAACGAAATCATATCTTTCAGATTCAACATTCTAGGGCGTCCTTTTACCAATGCGATGTTATTCACACTGAAAGAACTTTGCAATGCTGTAAGTTTATACAACTTATTTAGCACAACATTGGCATTGGCATCTCTTTTAATATCAACAACAATGCGCATCCCCGAACGGTCTGACTCATCGTTGACATTACTTATACCATCAATTTTTTTCTCACCTACTAAATCGGCAATATGCTTAATTAAATCAGCTTTATTTACTTGAAAAGGAATCTCCGAAACTACAATTTTCTCATAATTTCCATCCATTTCAATTTCGGCACGTCCACGCATAATTACACGCCCACGTCCTGTCTCAAAAGCATCTTTAACACCTTGATAACCATAAATAAAACCACCTCCGGGAAAATCGGGAGCCTTTACATACTCCATCAATCCTTCGATATCAATCTCTCTATCACCAATATAGGCAATAGTTGCATTGATAACCTCTACCATATTGTGAGGAGGCATATTAGTAGCCATACCTACAGCAATACCCGAAGCTCCATTGATAAGTAGATTCGGAATACGTGTTGGCAAAACAGTTGGCTCCTTTAGAGTATCATCGAAGTTAAGTTGAAAGTCAACCGTATCTTTGTCGATATCCTTTAACATCTCTTCGGCGAGTTTGCTTAATCGGGCTTCGGTATAACGCATGGCAGCCGGCATATCGCCATCTACACTACCCATATTACCTTGACCATCAACTAATAAGTAACGCATGCTCCATTCTTGAGCCATACGAATCATGGCAAAATACACGGATGAATCGCCGTGAGGGTGAAACTTACCTAAAACTTCCCCTACAATTCTCGCAGATTTTTTATAAGGCTTATTCGATGTGTTTCCTAACTCGCTCATTCCAAAAAGAATGCGGCGGTGTACGGGTTTAAAACCATCTCTAACATCGGGTAATGCACGACCTACAATAACAGACATCGAATAATCAATATATGCCGATTTCATTTCGTCTTCGATGTTAATTCTAATAATTCTATCTTCCTGATCTATCATTAAAGATATGTTTTAATATACTATTTTTTTTACTTATTTTCTTTTTACCTAAGAAGCCTTATTGACTTTTAAAACCCTGCTAAATTACAAAAAAACTTTGAAATTTGGAAACTTTTTAACACAAAGTGTAAAGATTATTATCAAACAGAAAAAGGACTTATATTGCTTGTTTTTAGCAATATAAGTCCCTACTATATGTCAAAAGATAAGTTAATGACTAAACTTCATCTTGTCCATGGCAATTTTTGTACTTTTTGCCACTTCCACAGAAACACGGATCATTTCTACCTAACTTTTTCTCTACTCTTACAGGAGCTTGTTTAGGCTTTTGATTCTCTTCTTTTGGAGCTTTTTCGTCCTCAACATCTTCTCTTTGAGTTTTGTACTTACTAAAGTCTGTCTTTTCTTCCACCTTAGCTTCTTGTACTTCTTCTGACTGACGAACAGGTATTTGACCACGCATCAAAATAGCTACAGCTTTTTTGTTAATACTGTCGACCATTGTTTTGAATAAACTGAAAGACTCGAGCTTGTAAATCAATAGAGGATCTTTTTGTTCGTAACTTGCATTTTGTACCGAATGACGTAGTTCGTCCATTTCACGCAAGTGCTCTTTCCATTGCTCGTCAATAGTATGTAGAAGAATCGATTTTTCAAACGATTTAATTACACCTTTAGCTCCTGTTTCGTATGCCTCTTTTAAGTTACAAGTAACATTATAGATACGCTTACCATCAGTAACCGGAATTAATATATTCTCGAAGTTTCCTCCTTGATTTTCGTATATATCTTTAATCACAGGATTGGCAATCTCTGCCAGCCTATCCATTCTGTGTTTGAAATTCTTTACTGCATGTTCGTAAACGATGTCTACAAGTTTCTCGGTTTTAGCCGATCCAAATGTATTTTCATCAATAGGACATTCCATTGACAAAACACGAAGAATTTCTATTTTGAGACCTTCATAATCTTGATTATCTGCAAATTGTTCTGTGATAGAGTTTGCCGAATCAAAAAGCATATTGATAATATCTATACCAATACGTTCTCCCATAAGGGCATGGCGACGACGTTTGTAGATTACCTCACGTTGTGAATTCATCACATCATCGTACTCTAACAGACGTTTACGGATACCAAAGTTATTTTCTTCTACTTTTTTCTGAGCACGTTCAACCGATTTACTCAACATATTGTGTTCGAGAACTTCACCTTCTTTAAAGCCCATTCTATCCATAAGGCTGGCAATACGTTCGGTAGCAAACAAACGCATCAATTGATCTTCCAACGAAACGAAAAACACCGACGATCCAGGGTCTCCTTGACGTCCGGCACGACCACGTAACTGACGGTCTACACGGCGAGATTCGTGTCTTTCGGTACCCAAAATAGCTAAACCTCCTGCTGCTTTTACTTCCGAAGACAGTTTGATGTCGGTACCACGCCCTGCCATATTGGTAGCAATAGTTACAGCGCTGGTTTGTCCGGCAAGAGCAACAATTTCGGCTTCTCTTTGGTGTAATTTCGCATTCAATACATTATGCTTGATCTTACGTTGTGTAAGCATCCGGCTCAATAACTCAGATATTTCTACAGAAGTTGTACCAACCAATACAGGACGTCCTTTTGAGATCAAGTCCTCTACTTCTTGAATTACAGCAGAATATTTCTCACGTTTTGTTTTGTAGATACGATCGTTCATATCTTTACGAGTGATAGGACGGTTGGTAGGAATTACTACAACATCCAATTTATAGATATCCCACAACTCACCTGCTTCTGTTTCTGCTGTACCTGTCATACCCGACAATTTGTGGTACATACGGAAGTAATTTTGCAAGGTTATAGTCGCAAATGTTTGAGTAGCAGCCTCTACTTTTACTTGCTCTTTTGCTTCTATAGCTTGGTGTAACCCGTCTGAATAGCGGCGACCATCCATAATCCGACCGGTCTGTTCGTCCACAATCATTACTTTATTGTCAATAACAACATACTCGTCGTCTTTCTCAAATAAGGTATATGCTTTAAGAAGCTGATTAATTGTGTGAACACGTTCAGATTTGACACTGTAGTTTTGCATCAATTCATCTTTTTGTTCCGCTTTTTGCTCATCTGTAGTGTTGGCTGTTTCTATTTCCGCCATATAAGCTCCAATATCCGGCAAAACGAAGAATAGAGGATCGTCAGAATTTCCGGTTAAAAGGTCGATACCTTTGTCTGTCAATTCAATACTGTTATTTTTTTCATCGATAACAAAGTACAAATCATCGGTAACAAGGTGCATATTACGCATTTGTTCCGCCATATAATGCTCTTCTGTTTTAAGCATTGCCGATTTAACACCGGGTTCACTTAAAAACTTGATAAGAGGCTTATTTTTAGGTAATCCTTTGTATGATCTGTATAGTAAAAGAGCCCCTTCTTCTTGTACTTTAGAATCAGAAGAAGACATTTTAGCTTTTGCTTCTGCCAAGAGTTTTGTACATAAGTCTCTTTGTGTTCTCACGATAACTTCCACACGAGGGCGGAACTCGTCAAACATCTGGATTTCGCCTTTAGGTATCGGTCCCGAAATGATAAGAGGTGTACGTGCATCGTCAATCAATACAGAGTCAACCTCGTCGACAATCGCATAATTATGTTTGCGTTGTACCAAGTCCGAAGGGCTGATAGCCATATTGTCACGAAGGTAGTCAAAACCAAATTCGTTGTTTGTACCGAAGGTAATATCTGCTTGATATGCTTTGCGGCGACCCTCGGAGTTAGGTTGATGTTTATCAATACAATCAACAGACAATCCATTGAACATATACAATGGTCCCATCCATTCGGAGTCACGTCGAGCCAAATAGTCATTCACAGTTACAAGGTGAACGCCGTTTCCTGTAAGAGCATTTAAAAAAACGGGAAGTGTACCCACTAACGTTTTACCTTCACCTGTAGCCATTTCGGCAATTTTACCTTTGTGCAAAACAACTCCACCAAATAGCTGAACATCGTAGTGGATCATGTCCCAAGTAATCTCGTTACCTCCTGCCATCCAATGATTTTGGTAGATAGCTTTGTCACCTTCGATGCGCACAAAGTCTTTTGTTTCTGCCAGTTCTCTATCAAAATCGGTTGCAGTAACTACAATTTCTTCATTTTGAGTAAAACGGCGAGCAGTATCTTTTACTATTGAAAAAGCTTCGGGTAATACTTGCTCTAATACAGTCTCGTATTTCTCGGTAACCTCTTTCTCTAATTTATCTACTTGAGCCCAAATATCTTCTCTTTGGTCGATATCAATTTCCTCGATACCGGCTTTTAGTTCAGCAATTTTGTTTTTTTCTACCGAAACAAAATCTTGTATTGTCTTTTTTAACTCCTCTGTTTTGGCTCTTAATCCATCATTAGAAAGAGCTTCGATAGCAGGATATGCAGCTTTAATCTTCTCCACAAAAGGAGTGATATTTTTTGCATCCCTGGTAGATTTATTACCAAAAATTTTGGCTAAAATGTCATTAAATCCCATATATATTGTTTGTTATTATTTTTCAGTTTTTTATTCTAAGCCTCGTGTTTTATAAAAACTCGGGTAATGGTTGGTCTTTGGCAGCATTTGGAGAACGTATACGCAATATACGGCATACCGTGGGTGCTATTTCTGTTGCTTTAATTGTTCTTTTTATTTTCTCGGGCTTCGTGTTATAACCAAAAAAAATGACGGGACATACTACTGCTGTTTCTCGTTGTACTTTTTTTACTGATGATAGGTTTTGTTCGTCAACTATTTGGTATCCGGGACGTATTTGTATGATAATATCTCCTGATACATCTTTGTCCAAGATATTACGATAAGCCAACATATCGGAGTTTGCTTTTTCGCTAAGTAGTTGCAGCGAAGTGGTTGCATCTTGTACTCCGGTAAATTGAACTACAAATTCGGCTGCCTTATTTTGAATTTGCTCTAAACTGATATTTTTGCTTTCTATCAGTTTGCGATTCAAATATATTTGCTGATTGTAGTATTTTTCGACCCATTGCTCTTTGCCATATATCGCCATAAGGTACATATTGAGCAAAGCCTCGCATCTGTTGGTGTAAAAAATACCCGCCGAAGCTTGTATGTTATCGGTACTAACTACATTAGAGCTATAATATCCCGTAGATGTAACGAATATTAATGTATTTTGCAGACCAACGGTTTTTTCGACTTGTTCTAGCAATGTGGCTATCTCTCGGTCTAATCGAGCATATGTATCTTGTACTTCGTACGAATATTCGCCATCTGCTGATGCAGAAAAGTTACCGGCATAATAAGTCAAAGCCAAAAAGTCAGGGCATGAACGTTTTCCCATGTCAGCTTTTTGCATCAATGATACAGCCGTCTCAGTTATAATTTCATTGACAAAAGGAGATTCTTTAAATAATTGAAACGAATTATTTGCCTGAACCAATTTATTACTAAAGCTTACGTTTTCACTACCATAGGGAAATAAGTTATACTTATTGGTGCTGAGCAATGGTTGCCAAACAAGAGTATTTAGCCTGTCAGGATACAGGCTTATTTTGTTTTCGAGTTCAACACTTCGGTTGAAATTTTTGAAATAGGTGGATGTAGCCCATTTTCCGGAATAGTCTTCGACCCAATATGCTCCATTTGCAGCATGCCCTGCTGTAATGAGCGCTTGAAACGAGTTTGGAGCAAAGCTATATACATCAGATTTTCCTTTAGAAGCAATTTTCAGTTCGTCAGTAATAGTTCCTACACGTAAAGCAGCCGGAGACAATTTTTCTTTGGTATAATTTCCAAGGAAAGTATTATCATCAAAGATAGAAACTTCGGAATTTTTGTCAGGCAAAAACCGTTTGCTGTAGATTATGCCGTGATGCGATGGATTTGTACCCGTATATAGTGTGGCGATAGAAGAGGCTTCATTGGGATTAGGAAAATCGAATGCCATATTCTGATATACCAATCCTTCATTTAAAAGCCTTTTGAAACCTTTTTCGGTGAAAGTTTGTTGAAATAATTCGAGATAATCGGCTCGTAACTGGTCAATAGTTATACCAATCACCAACTTTGGAGTTTCTCTCAAAGTCGTTTGCGATTGTATAGATGTTACTGTAAGTACAGCTACAAGGGATGTTATTATTCTTATCATTCAACTATCAAGCTAATCTTTATTTCTTCTAAAATTGTATAATCTACTTAATAATAGAAGATTAAGATTTGTTTTTATATTGTAATACATTTGTTCCCGACCGTACACATAGTGCAAGGATGTAGGGAATAAATGCCAACTCTAAATACTGTGGTATCAAAAACCAAGCCAAAAGCAGCAGTATCAGAACTACAAAGTTAATAAAATGATAGTAGTACACATATTTTGAGAAGAATTTTATTAAAAAGAATAATGCAATTATCAATTGAGGCGGATTCAGCCATATGATATTCCAGTTTGGATGGGTACACGGGTGTACCGAAAAAAACATCAAAAAGAATATGATACATCCGGCAATACCTGCTGCGGCAAATAAAAGAGTATCAAATATTTTGCCAAGCAAGGTGCAATTTTTTTTATAAGAAAGAAATGAAATAATAAGTGCGACAACTAATAATAAGCAACCAATAATTAATGGCTGATTTATCGGTATAACTGTATCATTTTTTTGAGAAATTAATATATTATTTTGTTCTGATAATAAAGGGTGTGCGGTTTGATCTGTATTTTTTATAGATGCTTCTTTATAAGCAGACATTAAATATAATGGTAGAAAATCTTTTTGCCTGTCTGTTATCTCTTTATCAGCATCCGCTCCAATAACTAAATCAATTCCAAAACGTATCCAGGGTTGAGACCAAACGCACTCGTGTACCAAGTCTCTGTATGTTTGCGTCTCATTTGTAGGATTGTAATGAATTTTCCCATCAATATTATTTTCGATTATATCTCTTGGGCGTGTAGAACAGTTGTCATAAAAATAGTTGTATCTGTAAACTCGATTTTGAGGTAAACTATTTATAACTAAAGCATCAAATATATTTTGTTTCTCTTTTTGAGTTATATTCAAGGTCTGTTGAATAACACCAACTCCTCTCGATTTATATTCTTCGACATACCTGTTAAAATTTTCTACTCCAATCATATAGTCAGTTTCTCCTTTTACGAACCGCAATATAAAATTAGGAGTGTCGAAACTGAATAATCCATAATTAAATACTACATCAAACTGATTAATAGGGTCTTGTATTCTTATTGCTGTATGTCCGAATATGGCATACACTTCTTTGTCCCAAGGGGTACTTGTTAAGAGGCTTATTTTAGCCGAATCCGACAATTGTACCTCTTGTGCTTCTATATGTAGTATACTGATATAAAATACGAGTAGTATGCAGAGTGTTTTTTTTATCACGATATGTATTCAAAATGTGAAATACAAAGATAATGTATATATGTATATGACGAACTTCTTAATTAGAGTTTATATTCAAAAGATTGCAAAAATCAAGCATAAAGTATATAGTTGACATATATATAATAAAAAAGGTTGCAAAATTTACAACCTTTTCTATTATATATACAAGCAACTTGTTTACAGATGTTTACATCTTCAATTGACCCACAAGATCATTAATATTTTTAATATTATATTGATCCATATATGCCAATATGCCATCTAGTACTTTAACAGATATAGTCGGATCAATAAAATTATATGTACCGATCTGAATTGCTGTAGATCCGGCAAGTATAAATTCGATGGCATCTTGCCAAGATGATATACCTCCCATACCGATTACAGGAATTTTCACGGCATTATAAGTCTGCCAAACCATCCGTAGTGCTACGGGTTTAACGCAAGGACCGGATAGTCCTCCCGTAACAGTCGAAAGAACAGGTTTTTGTTTATTGATATCGATAGCCATCCCTAAGAGTGTATTTATCAGAGACACAGCATCGGCTCCTTCAGATTCTACGGCACGGGCTATTTCGGTAATATCTGTTACATTGGGTGACAATTTTACTATTATAGTTTTGTTGTATGCCTTTCGCACAGCTTTTACAACTTCTGCCGCCGAACAAGCCGAAGTACCGAAAGCCATACCACCTTCTTTTACATTGGGGCAAGAGATATTCAGTTCTATTGCAGGAACTTTGTCCAAATGATTCAACCTTGCCGCACATTCGGCGTAATCTTCGAGTGTGGAGCCTGATACATTCACTATGATATGAGTATCAAAATCTTTTATTTCAGGATAAATATTCGAAACAAAATAATCTACGCCTTTATTCTGTAAACCTACAGCATTGAGCATTCCTGCAGGAGTTTCAGCCATTCGAGGATAATTGTTTCCTTGACGATCGTATAAAGTAGTTCCTTTCACACAGATTCCTCCAAGTTTCGATAAATCGATGAAATCTGTATATTCTTTTCCATAGCCGAAAGTTCCCGATGCAGTCATTACAGGATTCTTTAGACTGAGATTGCCTATATTTACTTTTAGCTTATCCATTTCAATTCTTTAATATTGAACACCGGTCCTTCTGTACACACACATATATTGCCTCGCTGCGTATTTTCGATACAGCAAAGACATACTCCAAAACCACAAGCCATTGTGTTTTCTAACGAAACCTCACAATTTATTTGTTTTTTGTGAGCATAATTTGCCACAGCCATCATCATAGGCTTAGGACCACAAGTGTATATATGGCTAAAGTTCTTTTTCTCTAAAACCGAATGATTAGTTACATACCCTTTTTCGCCGTGGCTGGTGTCCTCTGTAGTAGTGAATACTTCTCCATATTTTGCAAATTCGTCTAATTGAAGAAGATCACAGGAAGAGCGCGCTCCCAAGAGAAAATTAGGTTTGAAACCCTGTTCTTTCAATTGAGCGCCTAAGTATAGCATGGGGGCAGTGCCGACACCGCCACCAATCAGCAGGAGTTCGCTATTGGCATCCTCCGGAGTAGTGAACGAATTGCCAAGCGGAAGCAGTAAATTTACTATATCTCCTTTTTTGTATTCAGCCATACGCCTCGTTCCGTCACCAATCTTTTGAATCAATAACCAAAGTTCATTTTTAGACTTATCTACAAAATTGACCGATATGGGTCGTCTAAGAAAAGTAGTAGGTGAATCGGTTACCTGAACTTCAACAAATTGTCCAGGATACATTTCGGGAAGAATAGTTCCGTCTGCTGTTGATAATTTTAGTAGACTATAATTTTGATTTAGCTGATCATTATCGACAATAATCAAATCAAGCATTTTTTTCATTTGCACAAATTTTCAGTAAAGATCAAAAACTGCGCAAAGTTAATCAAAACTTATGCTTTTTGAGAATAAAGAGTTTAAGAAAATGATCACTGACCGGGAGTTAAAACCTCAAAAGTATTATCTGTGTAATAAATTATTATTTGTTTAACTTTCTTAGATGGAGCTTCTCTATATATAATTCGTTCGTTTATAGTTTCTTGTACTTCTTTTTGGGGAGACTCAACTATATTTTCCTTTCGATATTTTAAATTATCTGTGTCTTGGGGCTGATATATTGGATTCTCACTCTCTTGAGACAGTTGAGAAAACAAATTGGGGAGGTTGCTCTCTTTTTTAATTTCTTCGTTTATATTATTCTGAACACTTTTATACATACTGCCCGAACCCGTCAATAACCACTGCGAATCTATATTGGGCATTTGAGACAGGATGCGGGTAATAACATCCAAGCTGGGATTGTTTCTTCCATTCAAAATATGAGAAATAACAGCTCTGCCAATTTGAAGACTATCTGCAAATCGAGCCGGAGTCATGTTTTCAGATTCCATTATCTTTTTTATGCGCTCTATCATCTCTTTTTTATCTATAAGATGTAATAAGTGTAATACTACAAATGTATAACAAAAATTTCACAAAACTAAATAGTTGTAATATATCTTTGTTTATTATTTATGTATCCAAATGTATACATTTATTAAAGAACATCTGTATACACAACTAAATTAATGTAAAGTAAAAGTTTATATTATTTCACTAATTTATTAGTTATAAGTTATATATATTACTTCATATGCCTCTTGCATTGAATATACAACAAGTAGTAATAGATAATCTGTATTTTATTAAATTAATTATTTATATATTATAATATAAATAGCTGATATATAAAATATTATATATCAAAAACAAACTGATTATTTCGATATACAATAGTATAATATACTAATGTGTTTGTAATATACAATAAAATACTATATGTGATATGTAACAGATATATCTTTGTTGTTTACATTTGTTTTATCCCTAATTAGATATACAAATACATATTATATTCATTTGTATATTTATATCTGATGGCATTTGGAACAGTTATAATCTACAGAAGTATTCTATTTAATAGAGAGATTATAGCGATTTGATATATTCTAAGAGGCTTTTATAAATAGGATTTTGTGCCAATATATATTCATTACCAATTAAGAACAATTGTTGCCTGGCACGAGTTATTGCAACATTCAACTTTCGATCTACTGTCTTATCATTATTAAGATTGCAGAAAAAATCTAATTGATATGGCTTATTGATGCAGAATGATAAAATAATTATTTCACGTTGACTTCCTTGGTAGCGTTCAACCGTATCTATCATTATATTTTGAAATTCCGGAATCCCCGTTTCATGAAATTTATGCCTTAATAAAGCAATTTGATTCCTATAAGGAGTTATAATCCCCAATGTTTTAGCAGGATCAAAATCAAGATTATTCACCTTGTAGTTTTTTAGTATAGCCTTTGATAATTCTATAACTAACCCTGCTTCTGCATAGTTAATTTTATCACTTAAGGTATTAGTATATTCTACGCAATTAATAAAATGTAGCCGCTTCTTATTAACTATTTCTTCATAGATGTTTTGATAATCAAACACATCAAAAGATAAAGGATTGTGTTGCCATGTATTAGCTGGTAAAAGTATATTATCGTAAAAAGCCAGATTAGGAAATTCGGCTAATTTTAAGTGCATTCGTCCTTGGTATACCAAAGTATCATAGGCATGCTCCCACTTGTTGGACTGGCATATTCTATATAGCCTTTCGAACAATGATTCTCCGCAATCAAATAATTTTATTATGTTTAATGATTCGTTATTCGATCGAGATTTATTTTGATTCTGCAATGTTATTGTTGATAACTGCTTATGATCTCCTATCATGATAAATTTATCAACCTGTGGAAGTATACCTATTATTTGTGGTTCTAGTATTTGAGATGCTTCATCTATTATAGACAGGTTAAATTTCTTGATATCAAAAAGTTCAGGTTTACCGGTAATAGAGGCTAATGTTCCTATAAATAACCTATGATTATTGATGATTTCTCGTAACTCATCCCTACTCTTTGCCTTATCGGCAATGTTTTGTAACAATCTATACCTATAATGTTGATCGCACGACAATTCTGTTCCTATCCGTATATAATTGTCACATTCTTTGTTATCACAGCTAAATGCCTGATTTATAGATTCGCACAATTCATCTACTGCTCTGTTGGTATAAGCAATTATAAGTATATTATCTTGCGTATTGTTATAATAATGCTCAATCAAACGGCGAGCAAATATAGAGGTTTTGCCAGTTCCGGGAGGTCCAACAATTAAGAAATAATCGCTGGCAGCTATTGCTTTATCTATAATATAATTTTGTTTATTTAGTATAATATTATCTGTATCAACTTGTTGTGTGTTTACATTTGTATATTCAGACTCTTTGACACCCAATAATATTTTGCGTTTGTCAACAGGTGAAGACATAAATGTATACAGACTTTTATACATATTATTATAAGCATGATCTAACTTATCATGCTCAATAGCCCAAGAGGTATATTTTTTTAAAAAAGTTTTATTTTTTTGCTTATACCTAAATTTCAAGAGTATGTGTGAAGGGCTAATTTCTGCAATTGTCCCTTTCAATATCTGATTAGATAGTGCCGAATCGGTTATCTTCTCATGTGGATACAGGATGCAAATTTCGCCTTCTCTAAAATTTATAAAATCGGAAGGCGATTTGCGTTCGAAGAGTATCTTCATATCCTGTCCTGTGTCATCTATCTCTTTTATCTCGAGATCCGATACTACATCGAACGAATCTATTTTGTCATTAAACTCTGTATTCCAAAAGCTTGCAGTCGATTTGTTAGATTCAAAATAATCGTCACCTACTTTTTGGATATATAATTCTCTACTTAAGAATGCAATGAATCGAAAGAAATAGTGTCTTTCAGTATCCGATATATTGGAGACAATTCGATGAAAATCGGCTATCTGCTTTGTGAAGAAATCGGGAGTTCTGCCATAATTATCTAAATTGCAGATTTCAGAAAATAATTTTTCGACATCCTCATAATTACCGGTATATAAGTCATGTTCGGTGGTAACAATTAGATTACGCAGATTAATTATTTCCTTCTCCAAAGTTCGGTATGCAGCTGCTAATCGAAGATTCTCACCCTTATTTTCGGCAGCAGAATACAAAATAGCAGAAGTTATCGATTTCTCATTATAGCCAAATACACTCTGTATTATTAGTCGATAAATGGCAGTTTGCACTTCGTGATTGATGGCTATTTTGCCGGAATCTTCTTTAGGATAAGGTAAACCTCCTGATTTTAATTCTATAATTTTGCAATTACCATTTTCAGAATCAGGTAGTTGTAATAAGTCTAATCGCCCTTGAAATCCAAATTTTTCACTAAAAAAAGATGGCTCTAATGTACATTTGTGTACATCAATGTTATTTTGTGGGAAATCTTGAGTTACAACACGCTTGATGTTAGTAAATTGAGTACGGGCTTTCGTCATAAAAGTACGAAAATCAGCAACTTGCTTTATATCATTACAGCTTGTAAATTCGAAGGGCTTTTGTTTAAATGCCTTTAAAAAGCTATCATTAAATTCGAGAGATTCGGGGTTATCAGAAAAAATAAATTCATCCAGAAAAAAATTCGCTAAATTTCCTAATAGTATATGTTGCGAATTGGCTGTTTGCTCGAATCTGCGCCGGAAATAATGCAAATGCGATTGTCCATAATTCTGAAAGCACTCTGCTATTGCAGATGTATCAATCAGATAATCGGGCTCTAAAACTATAAATTGAGGAATGTAGTTTCCATTATTATCTAATTTACTGTCTAATAGATTGAGTTGTGCCCCTATCCATAAACGCTTTATGGTGGGGTTAAAAATGTCATTTATATTCTTTACATTGTATTTTATACTTATTGTAGAGTTTAAAATAGAATCGCTAATTCCTGTAATCAGTTCATTATCAGTATTTATTTCGGTTACTTGTATACGCAAATATGGAGGAATTGGTATTGTGTCATCTTCTTCAAGTGATGTATTATTATCATATTCATTACTCGAATTATCAGAATAAATTATTGAAATAAAGCTAGTTATACATTTATAAGCTGCATTGTATTGTTTACTAGAAACAGTATTGTGTTCATCCTTTAGTAAAAAAGAAGTTTTTACCCTTATATTTTGCAGTTGCCACTCCAACCCTTTGGGTAAGTTGTGCATTTGAAAAATATAAACCAAGCGTGCAAATAATGATGGAAACTGCAAAGTATCATTCGTTGTGATTTCTTTACAGCTTCGTTCCAATATTCGTTTTAAGTGAATGTATTTTTCACGAAAAGAGATATTTGAATTGTCGTTTTCCTCAATTTCAGCTATAATCTCCCGGTATCTATCTTCTTTATTCTCTGATAAGTACATCTAATTACGTATAATCTTGAAGAGGCAAATATAGCAAAAAGAGATGATGCAGGTATGGTTTATTAATTTTGATTGGCACTTAAGATTTATTTTTAAAGAAATACTTGCATGTTACCCGATGGTTACATATATTTGTTACCATATAGTAACAAGTTGTATCGATTATGGAAAGTATTAATAACGAGAAAGATAGAGAATATACAGAAAAAAAACTATTGAATGCCGTAGGCGAAATAATACTAAAAGAGGGTTTTGAAAAAATCGGAGTAAATGCAGTTGCCTCTAAAGCATCTGTATCAAAGGTTTTAATCTATCGATATTTTGGATCAGTAGATAATATGATTATAGAATATCTCTCTCAGAATGACTTTTGGCAAAGCTTCTCGATAGATTTCCCGAAAGACGAAAATCTCAAGGAGTTTATAAAAAAGATGTTTCGCAATCAGATTCATCAATTACGGAATAATAAACTCGAACAGGAGTTGTACCGATGGGAATTAACAACCCACAATAATGTAATTGAAAAGTTGAGATTGAAACGCGAGGCTAAAGGTATCACCTTGATAACTATAATTAGTCAACTCTCCCAACATCCACGAGAGGAAGTTGCAGCAATAGCTACCCTACTTGGTGCTGCTATCAGTTATTTGGTTTTGCTTAGTAACAATTGTTCGATGTACAACGGCATCGACTTACAGAGTGATAAGGGATGGGAACAATTGGCTTACGGTATAGATTTGTTAATTGATAAGTGGTACGATAAACCATAATGAGAGGTCTTTTTGTAGTTTCCTTAGTGTGAATTATGTAATTTTGCATTGTATTAATTTTATAATAATAATCAAAATTATGAATCAGAAACATTTTGACAAGCCAAAAGCTTTTCGTTTTAAACGATTTGCTCATCGGGCTTACAGTGCATTTAACAGCATGCACAAGGTGGTAAACATTGGGGTTGTAGCAGGTTGCGTGCTTACCTTTGCCCATGTGGCAGAAACATCGGCTCAGTCAACCCTAAATTCGCATGAATCGGAAAAGGTTGCGGAGAAAGAACTCGATGAAGTTACGGTTACTGCCTCCAGGATAGAGCTTCCTGTCAATCAAGTGGCAAAGCAAGTTACTGTAATAACTCGCAGTGAAATTGAGCAGGCTCCTATCCAAAGTATTCAAGACCTACTGAATTATGTATCAGGAATAGATGTACAACAGCGTGGAGGGCATGGAGTACAGGCTGACATTTCGATCCGAGGAGGATCTTTCGACCAAACGGCAATTCTACTAAATGGAGTAAATCTCTCCAATCCACAAACGGGACACTACAGTTTTGACATTCCCATCAATTTATCAGACATCGAGCGTATTGAAATCATTTACGGACCATCTTCGTTTATTTATGGTGCGAGTGCTTTTTCGGGCGGAATAAATATTATTACCAAAAAGAATCCCGATCATAAAGCATACGCAAGAATGGAAGCCGGATCTCATAGCCTATTTAAGACCGAGGCTAGAGGTGTGTTGAAAAATGATGTCATCACCACACAATTGTCTGCCGGATATGCGACTTCGGGAGGTTACATAAATAATAGCGATTATGATATATTCAATTTACTGTCTCAAACCAGATTGAATATCGAGAAGTCGAAAATTGATGTACAATTAGGGTACAATGATAAACAATACGGGGCAAATACATTTTATTCTGCTGCCTACCCTAATCAGTATGATAAAACTAATTCTTATTTGGCTTCGGTAAAAGGAGAAACAGGTGATAAGCTAAAATTCATTCCTCTTGTGTATTGGAACAGACACAATGACTGTTTTCAGTTAACAAAAGGTGATGAATCTAAAGTACCTTATAATTATCATAAAACGGATGTATATGGCTCTAATCTTAATTTACAATATACATCACAATTGGGAATCACCAGCCTGGGTGCTGAACTAAGAAATGAAGGAATAATGAGTACTGTATTGGGCGAAAAAGTAAAAGAGTCTAATGACAGATATACTCATTCTGATAATAGAACCAATATAAGCTATGCACTTGAGCATACCTTATTACTAGATAAATTTACATTTACAGGGGGCATACTGGCTAATTATAATACATATCTTAAAGAAGATTATAAATTTTATCCAACTATAAGCGGAAGTTTTAGGGTGTCAGATAATTTCAAAGTATATACATCTTGGAACAAAGCTACCCGAATGCCGACATTTACCGATTTGTATTATACAACTGTTACACATATTGGCAATAGCAATTTGAAACCCGAAGATTCGGAAGCTTTCGATTTGGGTTTTAAATATAACACCCCTTTTATTAAAGCGTATATCACGGGTTACTTAATGAAAGGTGACAATATGATAGACTGGGTAAAAGAAAATCCGGATGACAAATGGGAATCCCGCAATCTATCGAAGATTGACAAAAAAGGAGTTGATATGGGTGCTACTTTCTTTTTTAAAGAACTGTTTCCGTCTATTGATCCTTCAACAAAACTAGAGCTTGGATATTCTCGTCTTTATCAAGAACACAATTCGGGGGAATTAATTTCAAATTATGCACTCAATTATTTGAGAGATAAATTTACGGCACAATTAAATCATCCTATTTATAATAATATAAGTGCCGTTTGGAATTTTCGTTGGCAAAAAAGAATAGGTACGTATATTGAGTATGAAAACCTTAAACCTACAACCCGACAGCCCTACCCTAGCTTTTCGGTTTTGGATTTACAGATCAATTGGAAATTAAAAGACTTTGCAGTTACAGCTACAGTCAATAATATTTTTGATAGAAAATACTTCGATTTGGGGAATGTTCCCCAAGCAGGTTTTTGGCTAATGGCAGGAATTTCATATACTTTTAAATAAGGTGCCAGACCTTATTTGATGTTCCGATTTTTAGAGATACTTTTGTACAAAATAAAGACACCGGAAATATGGAGCCTATCTTTCAATACAAGATGAAAGTTCGTGATTATGAACTGGATGCACAAGGAATCGTGAATAATGCCAATTATCAGCACTATTACGAAGTAACTCGCCATGAGTTTCTCGAATTTTGCGGTGTAAGTTTTATGGAAGTACATAGTCAGGGAATAGATCCTATTGTTTCGAGTATAACCATAAAATATAAAAATTCACTAGTTGGTTCCGATGAGTTTGTTTGCACTATCAATCTTGAGAAAAAGGGTATCCGATATTTCTTTAACCAGCAAATAATTAGATTATCCGATAACGCGTTATGCTCCGAAGCGAGGGTTGAAGTTGTCTGCTTAATAAATGGAAAAGTTGGCAGACCTGATGTCTTTGACAAAATTTTG